>NZ_JAMYLP010000008.1:0-114391 GCF_040318085.1 Mesorhizobium sp. M1322 | reverse complement strand
CATGGAGCGGCATCCTACTGCCCTACTGCCCTACTGCCCTACTGCCCTACTGCCCTACAGCCCTACTGCCCTACTGCCCTACTGCCCTACTAACCCGCCAGATGACATTGCCGACGTCGTCGGCGACGAGCAGTGCGCCGGTCCGATCGATGGCAACGCCGACCGGACGGCCCATCGCCTTGCCATCACGCCCGATAAAGCCAGCGAGCACATCCTTCGGGGGACCGCTCGGTTTACCATCGCGGAACGGCACGAAGATCACCTTATAACCGCTGAACACGCTTCTGTTCCACGAGCCGTGCTGGCCGACGAAGGCGCCGTTGCGGTAGGCTGGGCCGAGCGACGCGCCTTTGGAGAAAGTCAGTCCCAGCGAGGCGGTATGGGAACCCAGCGCGTAGTCGGGCTTGACCGCCCTCGCCACGAGGTCGGGGCGCTGCGGCTTGACGCGTTCGTCGATGTTCTGCCCGAAATAGCTGTAGGGCCAGCCGTAGAAAGCGCCGTCACGAACCGAGGTCATATAATCCGGGACGAGATCGTCGCCGATCTCGTCACGCTCGTTCACGGCGACCCAAAGCTCGCCAGTTTCAGGGTTCCAGGACAGCCCGTTCGGGTTGCGCAGCCCTGACGCGAAGACCCGGGTGCGGCGGGTCGGCTGGTCCACTTCAAGGACGGCGGCGCGGTTCTTCTCCGCGGCCATGCCGTTTTCTCCAACGTTGCTGTTGGAGCCGACGGTGACATAGAGCTTGCGTCCATCCGAGCTTGCGATCACGTCCTTGGTCCAGTGATGATTGAGATCTCCGGCCGGCAAGTCGACGATCTTTTCCGGCGGCGTTGTGACTCGGGTCTGGCCGTTGGAGTAGGAGAAAGCGACAAGGGCGTCGGTATTCGCGACGTAGAGCTTGCCATTGGACAGCGTCATACCGAAGGGTGAATTGAGGCCTTCCGCGAACGTCCTGCGCACGTCCGCAACGCCGTCGTCATTAGTGTCGCGCAGGAGCGTGATGCGGTTGGCGCTTTTGGTCGCAGCGCCGGCGCGCTTCATAGCCAGGTCCATGAACACCTTTCTAAGGCTGAAGCCTTCGTCATGCTTGGCCGGGGCATTGGTTTCGGCAACCAGCACGTCGCCGTTCGGAAGCACGTGCAGCCAGCGCGGATGGTCGAGGCCGGTGGCGAAGGCGTTCACCGTCAGCCCCTTAGCCGGGGTCGGCATCCCACCTTTCCGCCAGCCTGTCGCCTCGGCGATGTTGACGGTCGGTATCAGCGTCGGCCTTGGTTTCGGTAAAGTGGGGTTGGGGCCATAGCCGATTATTGGCCCCGTTTTCTGCGCTGAAACGCCAGCGCAGCTCGCCATCAGGGTTCCCAATACGGCTATGAGTACGTTTCGTGGGAGACCGGCATGCATCGGACGTCCTCCGCATGGATTTGCCTCGTGCTCTTTGTGCAAACGCGAGTCAACGACGTATTATTCCAAACTGGCTCCAAACAACGGCGTTGGTAGGCGGCCTCGGATGACCGTCAAAACCGTCACACGAAACCGGTTCGCCCGTGCTGGTAATCACAGTCTGGTCGCCGCCGCAGGGCTGCGTTTTCGAGAGACTGGCGACGCGACCATGATGGCCAAGCTGACGACGCAGTCGAACCAGTTGCTCTACATGCTATCGGTAATGACCGCGGTGCTGTTGCCGATGACGATCATCTCAGGCCTGTTCGGCAATGAATGTCGGCGGGCTGCCGCTGGTCGACACGCCGATCGGCTTCTGGGTGGCGTCGGCGATATCGCTGGTTGTCGCGGCGGTTGTCTACCTGTTCGTCAGGCGGCTGGGGCGCGGGATGTAGCGGCAATCGTTACACGGTTGCGCGAAGATCCTCGATGACAGTGCCGGCGGCGCGCACCTCCGCTTCGTGGGCTGGCTCGCGCCACGTCTCTGCAAGGGCTGCCGCGTACCATTCGCGCATCGCCGGCAGAGCCAGCAATCGCGTCGGATAGGTAGCAGCTGCGCCCTCGAAGGATAGTCCGTAGGACTGAACCCTAAACGCCACCGGGGCAAAGAAGGCGTCGACGGCGGTGAAGTGGTCGCCGGCCAGGAATGGCCCACCGAAGCTGGCAAGGCCGTCGTTCCAGAGGTCACCGAGGCGGAAGAGGTCGTGCTTCAGCGCATCGGACATCGGCACCGGCGCGACGCGGACACCGCAATTCATCGGACAGGAGCCGCGCAAGGCGGTGAAGCTCGAATGCATTTCGGCCGCTGCCGACCGCGCCCAGGCTCTCGCCTTCGCGTCGGCAGGCCAGACGCCGGTGTGGTGCTCGGCCAGATATTCGGCGATAGCGAGCGAATCCCAAACCGCCCAGCCGTCGTCGATCAGGCAAGGTACGCGGCCGCTGGGCGAGAACGGCCGGTAGAGGCTCCAGCTCGATCCGGTCGGAAACGGTATCAGCCGCTCCTCGAAGGAGACGTCCAATGTCCGCATCAGCACCCAGGGCCGCAGCGACCACGAGGAATAATTCTTGTTTGCTATGTGCAGCACGTACATCGAAAATCCCTCGCCCTAACGCACTGTCGGCCGGATCTCGCGGCCGCGAAACATCGACCAGGAATAGATCGCCAGCGCGGTCCAGATCAGGCCGAAGGCGATGGCCTGGGTGCTGCCGAAGGGTTCGTCGAAAATCAGCACTGCGATCAGGAACACAATGGTCGGCGCGATATACTGCATGATGCCGATGGTGGAGAGGCGCAACAACTTGGCCCCAAAGGCAAACAGCAGCAGCGGTATGGCGGTGACCGGGCCGCAGCCGATCAGCAATGCGGTATCGTTCAGGGAACTGGAGACGAAATGGTCCTGCCCTGTGACGATGAGGAAGATGATGTAACCGAGCGCCGGCACCGACAGCAACAGCACCTCGAGCAAAAAGCCCTGGCTGGGACCGATTGGCAGCGTCTTGCGGAAGAAGGCGTAGGCGGCAAAGGAAAACGCCAGCACCAGCGACACCCAAGGCAGCTTGCCGGCGTCGATCGTCAGCACCGCGACCGCGATGGCCGCCAGCACCACCGCCGCGATCTGCAGCCGGTCGAGCCGTTCGCCGAGCAGCAGCGCGCCGACAACGACGCTGACAAGTGGGTTGATATAGTAGCCAAGCGCGGTTTCGATGGTACGGTTGACCGCAATCGCCCAGACATAGATGCCCCAATTGACTGAAATCAGCGCCGCCGTCAGCGCCGCCATAGAAATGACGCGCGGCGAACGCAACGCTGCTTTGAAATCCGCCGTGCGGCCGGCCCAGATCAAAACGGCCGCCGCGATCGGCACCGACCAGACGATGCGGTGCGCGATGACTTCGACCAGCGGCAGATGTGCTACCGCCTTCATGTAGAAGGGCAGCAGCCCCCACAGGAGATAGGCGCCCAGCGCCAGCAAGAAGCCGCGCCGGGCCTTTGAGTCTGCTTCGAGCTGAATTGCTTGCGTGGCCATGGCCCAACGCTATGCGCCAGCGGCGGTGCCAAGACCATCGCAAAGTTCTGATGGATCAATGGACTTTTGCTGATGGTTCAAGTGGCTGGCCAGCGTTTCCACCGTATTCATTTGTAAACGCGAAGCTCGCGCGTCACTAGGCTTCGTCGGGTGCTGGCACCAGCTCCGTGAATTCCGCTTCAGTGGTGTCGTGACGAAAGCCTGTTACGCATTCTGCCACCTGGAGCGGAGTGTCTGCGATAAAGTCTATCTCGGCAGCACCTGCGTCCTCGCGATCTTGGTCGGCGAAACGCGCGCCTCGGATCTCGTCGAAACAGGACGGAAGGTTTCCCGTCACTTCAAGATTGCGTGCGCCATCCGCGCTGGTGTGTCGTATACTCCAGACTTCGTGCCCATCACGCCACTGCTCGGCCCATTGCAGCATGACCGTATCGATATTGTGAACGACGACCACATCCCTGCCAGCCGAAAGGCTGGCCATATGCTTCCCGTCCACCAGATCCATGTTCACATCGTCAAAAATGACGACTGACCAATTTTTTCCGACCACGGCGCCATTATAGGCAAAATCAAAAACCTCGTCCGTCTCTCCGGTCTGGGCCAGACCAAAGACCAATGCCGCGTTTGCAAGCGGGAGATCGTGAAATGCAATCCAACTTATTGAAAGCCCATTCTTCACTCCGCCGCAACCAGCCCGGCCATCTCTCGGTTCTTCATCAGCTTGTAGACGATCGAATCCATCAGCGCCTGGAACGAAGCGTCGATGATGTTTTCCGACACGCCGACCGTCCACCAGCGGGCGCCGGTGCTGTCATGCGATTCAATCAGCACGCGGGTGATCGCCTCGGTGCCGCCATTGAGGATACGCACCTTGAAGTCGGCAAGCTCGAGGTCGGCGATCTCGTTCTGGAATTTTCCGAGATCTTTGCGCAGCGCTATGTCGAGCGCATTGACCGGGCCGTGCCCTTCCGCCACCGACATTTTCTCCTCGCCGTCGACCAGCACCTTGACGATCGCCTCAGAGACCGTCTTCACTTGGCCGTTGGCGTCGAAGCGGCGCTCGACCATGCAGCGGAACGAGGTGACGCTAAAGAATTCCGGCAGACCGTGCAGCATCTTGCGCGCCAGCAGCTCGAAGCTGGCGTCGGCGCCTTCATAGGCATAGCCATCGGCCTCGCGTTCCTTGACCACTGATATCAGCGCGTCGAGCCGGTGGTCGTCTTTCGGCATGTCGATGCCGCGCCTTTTCAACTCGGCGAGGAAATTGGCTTTGCCGCCCTGGTCCGAGACCATGACGCGGCGGCGGTTGCCGACCGCTTCCGGCGGCACATGCTCGTAGGTGGCCGGCTCCTTGGCCAGCGCCGAGGCATGAATGCCGGCCTTTGTGGCGAAGGCGGAAGCGCCGACATAGGGCGCCTGCGCCTCCGGCGCGCGGTTCAGCAATTCGTCGAAGGCGCGGGACAGGCGCGATATCCCAGCCAATGCTTCGGCCGAGATGCCTGTCTCGAAGCGGTTCGAAAAGGCCGGCTTCAGCGCCAGCGTCGGCACGATCGAGATCAGATTGGCGTTGCCGCAGCGCTCGCCGATGCCGTTCAGCGTGCCCTGGATCTGGCGCGCGCCGGCCTCGACGGCGGCCAGCGAATTCGCCACCGCCTGGCCGGTGTCGTCATGGGCATGGATGCCGAGATGGTCTCCGGGAATGCCTGAGGCGATGACCTTCTCGACGATGGCGCGCACTTCCGACGGCTGCGTGCCACCATTGGTGTCGCACAGCACCACCCAGCGCGCGCCGGCGTCATAGGCGGTCCTGGCGCAGGCGAGCGCATAATCGGGATTGGCCTTGAAGCCGTCGAAGAAATGCTCGCAGTCGACCAGTGCTTCCTTCCCGGCGCCAACCGCCGCCTCGACCGAGGCTTTGATCGCCTCGAGGTTTTCCTCGTTGGTGCAGCCCAGCGCGACGCGGACATGGTAGTCCCAGCTCTTGGCGACAAAGCAGATGGCGTCGGACTTCGACTGGACCAGTGCGGCAAGGCCTGGATCGTTCGAGGTCGACACCCCTGCCCGCTTGGTCATGCCGAAGGCGACGAATTTGGCACTGGCCGTGCGGTGCTCGTCGAAGAAAGCGGTGTCGGTCGGGTTGGCGCCGGGATAGCCGCCCTCGACATAGTCGACGCCGAACTCGTCGAGCAGCCCGGCGATGGCGATCTTGTCCTCGACGGAAAAGTCGATGCCCGGGGTCTGCTGGCCATCACGCAGTGTCGTGTCGAAGAGATAGAGGCGTTCGCGGCCCATGATCATTTCCCCGCAAACCGATCCGTCGCCCGGATCAGCCGGTCGAGGATGCCCGGTTCCGAATAGGCATGACCGGCGCCCTCGATCAGATGGAAGTCCGCCTTCGGCCACGCCTTGTGCAGCGCCCAGGCGTAGCGCGCCGGGCACGGCATGTCATAGCGGCCGTGGATGATGGTGCCGGGGATGTCCTTCAGCTTGAAGGCATCACGCAGCAGTTGTCCTTCCTCCAGCCAGCCGGCATGGACGAAATAATGGTTCTCGATGCGGGCGAAGGCCACTGCGTAGTCGTCTTCGCCAAACGGGCTGCTGGTTTCCGGATCGGGCAACAGCGTGATCGTCTCGCCTTCCCACAGGCTCCAGGCGCGGGCGGCCTCGACCTGTGCGTTGCGGTCGCTGCCGACCAGCCGCTTGCGATAGGCGGCCATCATGTCGCCGCGCTCGGCCTCGGGGATCGGCGCCAGGAAGCGCTCCCATTTGTCGGGGAACATTTCCGAGACGCCGAACTGGTAATACCATTCGAGTTCCGCGCGCGTCAGCGTGTAGATGCCACGCACAACCAATTCGCTGACCCGCTCGGGGTGCGTCTCGGCATAGGCCAGCGCCAAGGTCGAGCCCCACGAGCCGCCGAACACCAGCCATTTGTCGAAGCCGCACATGTCGCGCAGGCGCTCGATGTCGGCGACCAGATGCCAGGTGGTGTTGGCCTCGAGCGAGGCGTTGGGCGTCGACTTCCCGCAGCCGCGCTGGTCGAACAGGATGACATCGTAAAGCTTCGGATCGAACAGCCGCCGGTGCTTCGGGGAAATCGTGCCACCCGGTCCGCCATGCAGGAATACGGCCGGCTTGGCACCCCTGGTGCCGGAACGCTCCCAGTAGACCTGATGGCCGTCGCCGACATCCAGCATGCCGGACTCGTAGGCCTCTATCTCCGGATAGAGGGTGCGCAGTTCACTGCTCATAATTTCAGGCCCTGCTGCGGCCAATTGGCCGTCTCGTGATCCGGATGCTGGAAGGAGATGATCGATTCCTGCCGGGTGTAGTAGTCGGGATCGTCATGGACCGGCGCGTCGAAGATCTTCTCCACCCATGGCAGCCGGGCGGCGTAGTTGATCTGGATCTGCGTTGCGAGGTCGGAGCGATCGTCAAAAGCGCCGATGGCGATTTCGAGCCCGCCGGGCTGCCGATAGGTCAGTGGCGTGCCGCAGCGGGCGCAGAAGCCGCGATCGATGTTGACCGACGACTGGAAATAACTCGGCTCCTCGCGCACCCATTCGACGCCGTCCTTCGGCACCGTCACCAGCGCGCCGAAGAAGGAACCGAACTGTTTCTGGCACATGCGGCAATGGCAGATGGACGGGCGTCCAAGCGCCCCACGAATGCGAAAACGTACGGCGCCGCACTGGCAGCCGCCGGTTCGAACGGTTTCAGTCATGATCTTTCCTCCGGCGGCCATTGTTCGGTGTCGTGGTCGGGGTGTTGGTAAGAGATGAGATCGGCGAGATAGGAGGCCGACGAAATATCGGCCATCGTGTCCTCGCCGGGCAATTCGTGGATGTGATCGACATAGGGGAGTTTTGCTTCGGTGCCCCACTGGATGGTCGGCGCGATCTCCTCCGCATGGTCGAAGGCCGCGACGGTAAGCGCGATGCCATCGGGCGCCTCGAAGGTCAGCGGCGTGCCGCAATCGGCGCAAAAACCACGCCAAGCGGCGTTGGAGGAGCGGAAGCGTTTGGGCTCGCCGCGCGTCCAGTCGAGTTTTGCGCCGCGCACGGACACCAGCGGCAGGTAGAAATTGCCGCTTGCCTTCTGGCACATGCGGCAATGGCAGACGGAGGCGTCGCCCAGCGCGCCTTCGACACGGAAACGCACGGCGCCGCACTGGCAGCCGCCTGTATAGACCGGTCTGTTGTCTAGGCTCATCGTTTCACTCCGGGGCATGGCAGACGGCTTCGACATTGTTGCCGTCGGGGTCGAAGACGAAGGCGCCGTAATAGTTCGCGTGATAGTGCGGGCGCAGGCCCGGCCCGCCATTGTCCTTGCCGCCGGCAGCGATGGCGGCTGCGTAGAAGGCATCGACCTCGGCGCGGTTGCGCGCGGTGAAGGCAACGTGCTGGCGGTCTTTCGGCTTGTCCTTGCCGGCATGCAGCCAGAACACCGGCCGGTCGCGACCATAGCCGCCAACCTTGGCACCGCCGGTGTATTCCTGCGGCACCATGTAGAGCAGTGAGGCACCGAGCGGCGCCATCGCCTTGTCGTAAAAAGCTTTCGACACGTCGAAATCGGAAACGGTGATGCCAAGATGGTCGATCATGGAACTACCTCCCTTGCTGGTTCGCCGGCCGGCATTTCGGCAGCGGCCAGGCCGGCTTCGATCACTATGTGCTGGCAGACATTGTCGATGTCGCGAATGACGTCGTCGTTCCAGAAGCGCAGGATGGTCCAGCCGCTGCTCTTCAAATTGGTGCTGCGTGTTGCATCGCGCTCGGCGTGTTCAGTTTCCGCGTGCTGGGAGCCATCAACCTCAACGACCAAGCGGTGCGTCGGACAGGCAAAATCAACAATGTAAGGTCCGATCGGCACCTGCCGGCGAAAGCTCAGCCCCATCAGTCGATGGGCGCGAAGCTCGTTCCAAAGTCTCAACTCGGCGTCGGTCATCACATGACGCATGGACTTTGCGTTCTTGCGCTGACGCGGCGGAACGAGATCGTGACCCATCAGGCACCCGAGTCTTCGTGATTGGCGAAAGCGTCGATGAGAGCCGATCTCCCCCCTTGCGGGGGAGATGCCCGGCAGGGCAGAGGGGGGTGCTGTCCCTCCAGCCTATCAACGAATTGCTGCCATGCCCTCAAGCTGGTCCGGGGTTGCGAATGGGTAACGTCGAAAGTTGGTGATCCTTCCCACCCCCCTCTGTCCTGCCGGACATCTCCCCCGCAAGGGGGGAGATCGGCCATCACAAAAGCCGTCGCCAGCCTTGCATACATTTCGACCTCCACCCTCACCGCTTTACCTCCCAGGTGGTGATGCGGGTGCCGGAGACGGGGTCCTTGCCGTCCTTCAACTGGATTCCCTGCGCCAGCAATTCGTCGCGGATGCGGTCGGCCTCGGCCCAATTTCCAGCGGCGATCAGTGCAAGCCGTTTGGTGATCGCCTTGGCGATGGCGTCTTCATCAACCTTGGCCGGCGCGACGTCGAAGCCGAGGAACAACAGTGCCGCCTTCAGCGAAGCGGCAGCATCGTTGCCCGCTGCGGCAGCGTTGCCGCCAGCAGCAGCACTGAAATCCACAGCCTCGCCGGCCAACTGCGTCAGCACCTGGAACGCAGAATAGGTTGCGAGATCGTCCGACAGGGCTTCCACCACTTCCACCGGCAATTGCTTTGCCGCCGCCGGTGCCAGATCCGCCGCCCGCTTCCATTTGCGCAGCGTGTTTTCCGCCTCTTCCAGCTTGCGCACGGAAAAGTCGATCGGCTCGCGATAATGCGTCATCAGCATCGCCAGCCTGAGCACCTCGCCCGGCCATTTGCGGCCGCCAAAGGTATCTGTCTCCAGCAACTCGTTGATCGAGTAGAAGTTGCCCAGGCTCTTGGACATCTTCTGCCCCTCGACCTGCAGGAAGCCGTTGTGCATCCATACCTTGGCCATCACGTCAGTGCCGTGGGCGCAGCGCGACTGGGCGATCTCGTTTTCGTGATGCGGGAAGATCAGGTCGAGCCCGCCGCCATGGATGTCGAAGACCTCGCCGAGATAGGCGGCCGACATCGCCGAGCACTCGATGTGCCAGCCCGGCCGGCCTCTGCCCCACGGGCTTTCCCAGCCCGGCTCTTCCGGCGAGGACAGCTTCCACAGCACAAAATCGCCAGGGTTCTTCTTGTGGGGATCGACGGCGACGCGAGCGCCGGCCTGCTGTTCGTCGAGATTGCGCTTCGACAATTGGCCGTAGTCCGGCATCGAGGCCGTGTCGAACAGAACTTCGCCTGCCGCAACATAAGCATGGCGGCGTTCGATCAACCGTTGAATCAAGGAGATCATGTCGACTTTGCCATCGGCGCGCGGCTCGACGAATTCAGTGGCGCGTGGCTCGACCGTCGGCTCCAGGCAACCGAGCGTCGCCACATCCTTGTGGAACTGGTCGGCGGTCTTTTCTGTGACCCGACGGATCGCCTCGTTCAGCGACAGTTTTCCCGAGGCAATCTCGCCGCCGAAATCACGCAAGGCGCGGGCGTTGATCTTGTCGTCGACATCCGTGATGTTGCGCACATAGGTGACATGCGCGTGCCCGTAGAGATGGCGCAGCAGGCGGAACAGCACGTCGAAGACGATCACCGGCCGCGCATTGCCGATATGGGCAAAGTCGTAGACCGTCGGGCCGCAGACATACATGCGCACATTGCGCGGATGGATCGGGAAGAAATCCTCCTTGGTCCGCGTCAGCGTGTTGTAGAGGCGCAGGCCCTTCGATGCGTCAGACATTCGTGCCTTCCCGGTGCGTTACCTTTTGGTTGGGGCCACTTGCGCTGAGACGCAAATCAGGCACCAGCCTGCTGGCCGGGGCGTTTGTCCACTCTAGAAGGAAGATAGGCGAAAACGTCCGGACCAGCGCGAAGCTAGCCAATAATGCAAATGCCACAAATGGCGAAAGACGTTCTCATGAGCGGCTTTATCGCCTCAGCCAGTGTTGCCGTCAAGTCGCAACTTTCGGCAAAAGAGTCGCTGGATCACAGGTAATGACGCGGTGAAACATTTTATTAAACATGTCGGCACAGTCATGAAACATTCGCCGGCTAGATCACCAGATGTCACGATTTGGTCGGATTCGACTAGCAAACGCGGACACGAAGATGTTACCAGGGAAGAGAAAAATGCCCCGAACCAAGCAGGACCCCAGCAGCGACAAGCAACCGGCGCTCGCCAGCCAATACCGGGCGATCGGCCCGGCCGCGATCGTCGCCGCCCTTCTCCACACAGCGAAGAAGAAAAAGCCGGTGCAGAAGATCATATCGCCGCGCGCTGCCTGATGTGACGTGCGGCCGGCCGGTCGCCAGCAGTGGGGCGCCGGCAATGAAGGCGCTGAAGCGCCCCAGGAAATAGCAGCTACTGCTAAAACCCAGCTACTGCTAAAACAAGGTCATCTGACTGTCGTCCGCGCCGGGCTTCTGGCGCCTGGCCTTCTCGGGCGCCGGCCCCACGATGCCCCTTTCCTGAATCTCCGGTCCGGTGTTGGCGACTGTGTTGACGAGGTCGGAAACCGGGATAGCCTCGAAGAAATCGAGCTGAGCCGGTCTGAGCAGGTCAGCCACGTCGCGCGGCTCCAGCGTGCGGCAATCCAGCCAGCGGGCGAAGTCCTGCGGATTTATCACCACTGGCATCCGGTCATGGATATGAGCGATGCCAGCATTGGCGTTGACGGTCAGGATAGCGCCAGTGTCCATTTCCGAACCGCCCGGCTCGGCATAAGTCTCGATCAGCCCGGCGAAGGCGACAAGCCCGCCATGCTTCGGCCGCACCCAATAGGGCTGTCCCCTCTTGCCGCCTGGCTCTTTGCGGTTCGTTTGGCGCCATTCGTAGAAGCCGGAAGCCGGCACCAAAGCGCGGCGATGGCGCATGGCGGTACGAAACGAGGCCTTTTCCGTTGCTCCCTCCGATCGGGCGTTGAACAGCAGCGGAAACTCACGCGTGTCCTTCACCCAGGTCGGGATCAGCCCCCAGCGCACCAGCATCGGCTGCCGATCGGGCAGGTTCGAGCCTGGCGCCTGCGGCAAGCCTGCAATCGCCATCAGGACCGGCTGCGTCGGCGCGATATTGTAGCGGGCTGGAAAATCCTCCAGCTCCGCCAGACCGAGAAAAGCGGCAGTCTGGTCCGGCGTGGCGGTCAAGGCAAAGCGTCCGCACATAAACTAAAACTCGTTGAATTGGTCGGATGCGAAGGTGGCGATGGAACCGGCGTTGCGCAACCGTTAATGCTTCTTCACGCCGGACCGGTCCACAACCGGCTGCAGCAAATGACGATCGGAGATCCATGGACGAGATGCGTAAGATACTCCCGGCTGTCTCGGTCGCCATTGTCCGCGGCGACACGGTGCTGCTGGTCAAGCGGGCGCGGCAGCCTTCGCAGGGATTTTACGCGTTTCCGGGCGGGAAGGTCGAGGCCGGCGAAACGCTGGAGGAAGCCGCACAACGCGAATTGCTGGAAGAAACCGGATTGGAGGCGCACAACTACCGCCCCCTTCGGGAAATCCATATTGACGGCAACAGCGACGGGCACCCGGTCGACTATCTGCTGACGGTGTTCGGCGCCACCTATGCCGGCGGCGACCCTGTGGCCAGCGACGACGCCGAGACCGCCGCCTTCTATACGCTCAGCGAAATGACGGCGCTGCCGCTTGCCGCTTCGGTGTTTGCCATTGCCGACGAATTGCTCAGGAATGCGGGGGCGTAGTCTCCAAAATCGCCTTGCAGGCGACAAATTGTTTGGCCACATAGACTTATGATCCGCGCATCGCTTTTCCTTGCAGCTTGCCTCGCCGCCAGTACGGCAATCGGGGCGCGGCCGGCTCTGGCCGCCGAGTCGCCGTTCGAACCGGGGCTGATGCGGCTGGCGGAGGTGCTCGGATCGCTGCATTTCCTGCGTAATCTATGCGGCGAGAAGGGCGACCAGTGGCGGGTCGAGATGGAGAAGCTGATTGCTTCGGAAAACCCGGATCCGGAGCGGCGCGCCCGCTTCATCGCCAGCTTCAACCGCGGCTACCGCTCCTTCGGCGGCACCTACACGCAGTGTACCGCCTCGGCGACCGAAGCCATCAGCCGCTACATGAAGGAAGGCGAGACGCTGTCGCGCGACATCGCCTCGCGCTACGGCAACTGACTTTCGTACCTCTGCTTGTGCCGGTGGCGTCTTAGTGCAATCCTTATGTTGCACTTCTGCAACGGTATTAACGAAACGTTACGGCGCGGATGTGGAATTAACTCAAACTGAAGGTTTTCATCCCGCTCGCCGGCCTAATCGGCTAAGTTTGAATCGGATCGAACGCAGGTTTGCAAAACGTGACCAGCCCTTGTCGAAACGACCCTATAAATGTCGTATTTACAAGTACTTACTTAACCTGCGTGTAAAAGGGACAGCCCAAGCGCTGATCCGCATCTGCCGGATCGCCGCTTGAAAAGGGTGGACATCGCAATGGAACATGGCGTCAACGACATCGACGCGCTGGTCAGGGAAGAAAAGCGCCTGACCGCCGTGGAAAGCCACAGCGAGGCCTGGGCGGAAGGGCTTTCGGCCGGAATCGAGCCGGAAATCATCGCCGAGGCGGCCCTCGAAACCGCGTTCGGCGAAATGCTGCGCGCCAATGGCGAGACCTCAGCCCTTGCCCTGCTCGACCGCATGCGTGAAAAGGTAATTGCCGGGGCCTTCGAACCAGGACGGCTGCGGCACTGAACCGGCATCAGGATCTTTGACCACGGCGTGCCGCTTGGGCGTCACGCCCCGAGTATACCTGGGCGGGCCTGGGCACCTGGGCGGGCCTGGGCACCTGTAAGGGCCTGGGCAACTGGACGGAATCATGGAGAGGCAGACGGTGAATTTTTCGACGTCAGGCCAGCCGCGCGGCTTAGCCCTCAGCATCCGGCTCGCCGCTTTTTGCACCGCGGTTCCGCTAGCGCTTTGCCTCGCAAGCAGCCCTGTTTATGCGCTGAGTGAAATCAAGCGCGAGGACCTGCCCTCGCCAGTCATGCCGCCCGCCGATGATGACATGTCGCCGCCCGGAACCGCGGTGCCGATGCCCGACCCGCCCGGCACGGCACCGCCTGCGGCCAGCCAGCCGACGTCGCCCGACGAACGGCAACAGATCAAACCAGGCGGGCCAACAGACGATGGTGGCATCGCCAATCCGCAAGCCGATCCGGATGAACCCTTGCCCGAGGTCGTCTACGATCTCGGCAAGCTGCCGGAGCCGGTCAGGCGCATGCACGATCTGATTATCGGGGCCTGCAAGAGCGGCGACATCGAAAAGCTCCGGCCGCTGATCGGCCAGGGCGATAGGATGACCCAATTGTCGCTGAGCGAGATCGAAGGCGACCCGATCACCTTCCTGAAAGGTCTTTCGGGCGACACGGAAGGCCAGGAAATCCTCGCCATCCTGGAAGAGGTGCTCAGTGCCGGCTACGTCCATGTCGATGTCGGCACGCCGCAGGAGCTCTATGTCTGGCCATATTTCTTCGCGCTGCCGCTGGACAAGCTCGACGCCAGGCAGCGGGTCGAGCTGTTCAAGATCGTCACCGCCGGCGACTATGACAGCATGAAGCAGTTCGGCGCCTACATCTTCTACCGCGTCGGCATCACGCCGGACGGACAGTGGACTTTCTTTGTCGCCGGAGACTGAGCAGCATTTCGCCCTGCCTAAAGCCCGCCTAAATTTAGAGCATTGGACCCTAAATAGGTTTTGGGAAATCCGATGCTCAAAGAAAGAGATAGAGCGGCGGTACGATTCGAAGTCCACCGCTCTAATTTAGACCGGCAGCGCCTCGGAGAACTCCACCGCCCGGCCCTGCCCTGGCGTGACGATCTCGCCTTCCCACATCACACGCCGGCCACGCACGATGGTGCCGACCGGCCAGCCGGTCACTTCTCTGCCGTCATAGGGCGTCCAGCCGGCCTTCGAGCCTGCCTGCGCATTTGTGATGGTCTCGCGTCGCTTCAGATCGACGATGGTGAAATCGGCGTCGTAGCCGGCAGCGATGCGGCCTTTCCTGGCCATGCCGAAGGTACGCTGCGGGCCGTGGCTGGAGAGGTCGACGAAACGTTGCAACGTCAGCCGGCCGGCATTGACGTGATCCAGCATGATCGGCACCAGTGTCTGCACGCCGGTCATGCCGGACGGCGAGGCCGGATAGGGTTTTGCCTTCTCGGCCAGCGTGTGCGGGGCGTGGTCGGAACCCAGCACATCGACAATGCCTTGCGCAATGCCATGCCAGATGCCGTCGCGGTGGCGCGATGCGCGCACCGGTGGGTTCATCTGGATCAGCGTGCCAAGCTGCGCATAATCGTCCGCGCTCAGCGTCAAGTGATGCGGTGTCGCCTCGCAGGTCGCGACGTCCTTGTGCCGTTCGAGGAGGGCGATCTCCTCGGCGGTCGAGATGTGCAGCACATGGATGCGCGCGCGAGCCTGGCGCGCGATGCGCACGAGGCGCTCGGTGCAGCGCAAGGCGGCGATCTCGTCGCGCCACACCGGATGCGAGGACGGGTCGCCCTCGATCCGTTCGCCGAACCGCTCGCGCAGCCGGAATTCGTCCTCGGAGTGAAAGGCGGCGCGGCGGCGCGTATTCCTCAGGATCGAGGCGACGCCCTCGTCGTCCTCGACCAAAAGGTCGCCGGTGGACGAGCCCATGAATACTTTTATACCGGCAGCACCGGGTAGCCGCTCCAGTTCGCCGGCATCCCCGGCATTGTCGCGGGTGCCGCCGACCCAAAAGGCAAAATCGCAATGCATGCGGCCGGTGGCGCGCCGAACCTTGTCGGCAAGGGCTGCTTCGCTAGTGGTCAGCGGATTGGTGTTGGGCATCTCGAAGACGGCGGTGACGCCGCCCAGCACCGCTGCCCGCGAGCCTGTCTCCAAATCTTCCTTGTGCTCCAGCCCCGGCTCGCGGAAATGCACCTGGCTGTCGACGACGCCGGGCAGGATGTGCAGGCCGCGACAGTCGACTGTCTCGCCGGCGGAAGCCTGGCCGAGATCGCCGATGGCGGCGATGCGCCCGCCGTTGATGCCGATGTCGCGCCGGCCCTCGCCATCGTGGTTGACCACCGTGCCGCCTGTCAGGATGAGGTCGTAGGTCGTGGCCATGCTGATCCGGTCTCTTGCGGGGGGAGTGTCAGCGGCTTACGTAATGGCCGACTGTTTTGCAAGATCAGGTTGTTTTCCGCCTATGCCCTTTGCCCTACTGAAAGATCGCGCACTCGTTTCCGTGTCAGGCCCGGATGCAGAGAACTTTTTGCAGAACATTCTGACCACCGACCTCGACACACTGGCTGCCGGCGAAGCAAAGCCTGGCGCCTTGCTGACGCCACAAGGCAAGATTCTGTTCGACTTCCTGATCTCCCGCGCTGGTGAGAATTCCTTCCGCCTCGATTGCCAAGCCGATATATCAGATGATTTCATCCGACGGTTGATGCTCTACAAATTGCGCGCCAAGGTCGAGATCGCCAAGGCAGATCAAGGGCTTGTCGCTGTTGCGTGGGGTAACGATTCAACCACTTCGCAATTTGATTCAACACCGGTTGCCGATGCACGGTTCCTCGACGCAGCCGTCAACCGCTTTTATTGCGTCACCGCCGCGGGCGGCGATCCGGCCGCATGGCAAGCTCTGCGCGTCGCCCATGGGATTGCCGAAAGCGGCAGCGACTATCAGCTCGGCGACGCCTTCCCGCATGATGTGCTGCTCGACGAGACCGGCGGTGTCGGCTTCAGGAAGGGCTGCTATGTCGGCCAGGAGGTGGTCTCGCGCATGCAGCATCGCGGCACCGCCAGACGGCGGGTCCTGATCGTTTCGGCCGAACGGCCCCTGCCGGCTCCTGGCGCCGAACTGACAGTTGCCAGGCGACCGGTCGGCACGCTTGGCACTGTCGCCGGCACGGCTGGCCTCGCGATCGCCCGTATCGACCGCGTCAAGGCAGCGCTCGACGCCGGCCAGCCGATCATGGCGGATGACGTCCCTGTGTCGCTCACCATTCCGGCCTGGGCGAAGTTCACTTTTCCGCTGGAAACCGTTGGCCCGCAGGAATCCGTCGGCGCGGAGGAGGCCTGATGGCGGCCGACCGTGCGGGCGCGCCACCACGCGCCTGGCAGCGTATGCTGTCGGGCCGTCGGCTGGATCTGCTTGACCCCTCGCCGCTCGACATCGAGATTTCGGACATCGCCCATGGGCTTGCCCGCGTCGCCCGCTGGAACGGCCAGACCAGCGGCGATCACGCCTTTTCCGTTGCCCAGCATTCGCTGCTGGTCGAGGCGCTTTTCGGCGAGCTGGTCCCGGACGCCCCGGCCGACGCGCGGCTGGCGGCTTTGCTGCACGACGCGCCGGAATATGTCATCGGTGACATGATCTCACCGTTCAAATCGGTGATGGGCGGCAGCTACAAGGAGTGCGAACTGAGGCTGCAGCGCGCCATCCATCGGCGCTTTTCGCTGCCGGTCGAACCTAGTGCGGGCCTGCGCAAGAAGATCAAGCGCGCCGACCAGATCGCCGCCTATTTCGAGGCAACGCTGCTTGCCGGCTTTTCGACCGCCGAGGCAACCGAATTCTTCAGCCGGCCGCGCGGCTTCAATGCCGACCGCTTCGATTTCACCCCACGTTCGGTGACCTGGGCGCAAAACGCGTTCCTCAAACGATATGCGGCAATCGAGAAATCGCGGCGCCAAACGCTGCAGCCGGCCCACTGAAAAACGGTAAATTAACCGGAGGGGATCACAGTGCCGTGTTCGATCACGGTCTGCAGGCAGCCTCATGTCCGTCACTCATGTCAAGGCTGGTTCGCCCGTCCGCGGACGGAGGGCCGAAGGCATAAGTCTGCCGCGACGGATAGAAGACGAACTGCGCAAACAGAATGATCGTTTTTCGGCCGCCGTCGAGAACATGTCGCATGGGTTGTGCATGTTCGATGCCGACGAGCGCATGATTATCTGCAACGGCAATTATATCAGCATCTTCTGCCTTGACGCCGAGATCGTGCAGCCCGGTATCCGGTTTTTCGACATCCCAGCACAGCGTCGACATCGGCGTCGCCGCGCACAGCGCCGAAGAACTCTACGCCATCCGAAAGCCCTATATCGACCGGGCGAAACCCTCGACCTACGAGGAAACGCTGTCTGATGGCCGCATCATCAACATCTCGCACCGGCCGCTGGCTTCAGGCGGCTGGGTGTCGATCTATGAGGATATCACCGAACAACGGCGCGCCGAGCAGGAGCTGAAGGAGCAGCATCGACGCTTCGACGCGGCACTCGCCAACATGTCGCAGGGCCTTTTGATGTATGACGCGGACAGCAGGCTGATCGTGCGCAACGAACGTTTCCTGGAACTCTACCTCGTGACCCCGGCCGATTTTCCGCTTGGCATGAGCCACGGCGACGCGCTCGAGCAGCTCGTGCGCCTGGGTATTTATGCAGAGATCGACATCAAAAGCGAAATCTCGAAAACCGCGGCCTGCCTTCAAGCCGGGGAAATGCGGTCAACCTACCGCCATCTTGCCGATGGCAGAACTCTTTTGGTCGTGCGGCAGCCGATGAGTGGCGGCGGCTGGGTCGCAACCTTCGACGACGTCACCGAGCGCAGGCGCGTCGAAGAGCGCATGACCCACCTTGCACATCACGACACGCTGACCAACCTGCCCAATCGCTCGATGTTCCGCGAACGGCTTGACCAGGCCTTGGGCGAGGCCAAGGACCTGGCGATATTTTCGCTCGACCTCGACCGCTTCAAGGCTGTCAACGACACCTGGGGGCACCCGGCGGGCGACTGGCTGCTGAAATGCGTGGCCGAGCGGCTGCAAAATTGCCTACGCAACGAAACGGACGTGGTCGCCCGTTTCGGCGGCGATGAATTCGTCATCATCCAGTTCAATACAAAAGGTGCCGGCTCAAAAGGTGCCGGCGATGCGGAAAAATTGGCAAAACGCATTGTCGACATTATCGGAAAGCCATTTCGCGATAAAAGCCGCGACATGCATGTCGGCATCAGCCTTGGCATCGCCCTTTTCCCCAATGACGGCAGGGACGCCGACACGCTGCTAAAAAACGCCGACATGGCCCTTTACAGAGCGAAAAGCGAAGGGCGCAACGTCTATCGATTCTTCGAGCCAGGCATGGATGCGATGGTGCGGGCACGGCGCGCACTCGAAACCGACCTCGAGACAGCGCTGCCGCGGCGGGAATTCGAGCTTGATTTCCAACCGATCATGAACATCGCCTCCAGCGAGATCGTCGGCGCCGAAGCCCTGATGCGGTGGCACTCGCCGGCACGCGGCTTGGTGCCGCCAGAGGACTTCATCCCGGTCGCCGAAGAAATTGGGCTGATCGCGCCGCTCGGCGAATGGGCGCTGAGGAAAGCCTGCACGGTGGCGGCGGGCTGGCCGCATGGGCTGCGCATCGCGGTCAATGTCTCGGCTGTGCAGATCAAAAGCGGCACCTTTGCCCGCAGCGTGATCTCCGCGCTGGCATTTTCCGGCGTGCCGGCCGATCGGCTTGAATTGGAAATCACCGAAACGGTGTTGATGGATGAGAGCGATACCGTGCTCAAGACGCTCAGGCAGTTGCGCGACCTCGGCATCCGTATCGCGCTGGACGATTTCGGCATCGGTTATTCGTCGCTCGGCTATCTCCGCCGCTTCCCTGTCGACAAGATCAAGATCGACCGCTCCTTTATCCGCGACATCGACAACCGCGACACGGCCGCGATCGTGCGCACGATCATCGGGCTGGGTGCGCAGCTTGGTATGACCGTCACCGCCGAAGGCGTCGAAACCGAAGCGCAACTTGAATTCCTGCGCAGGGAAGGCTGTGTCGAGGCCCAAGGTTACCTGATTGGCATGCCGTCGAATGCGGCGGACATCCAGCGCCTGCTGAGATCGAACGAGACGCTCAGCCAATCCGGTTGAGGCATTGAAATCCGCTGGATGGATTCAGTTCCCGTCTACACCGCTTGGTGCCCTACCGTCCCGGCCGGTCGAGCCGCTCCAGGAACCATTGCGTCAGCCGCACCCAGACCTCGTCTTTTTCGCCGGAATCTTCCCAGCCATGGTCGAGGTTGGGATTGTCGTTGACCTCGATGACGAAGACACCGTCCTTGGTCTCCTTCAGGTCGACGCCGTAGAGGCCGTCGCCGATGCAGCGCGCCGCCCTCACCGCCGTCTCGACGACATGGGCCGGCGCCTCTTTCAAGGTAAAGGTCTTGATGCCGCCCTGGTCGGGCTTGCCGTTGGCCTTGTGGTTGACGATCTGCCAGTGCTTCTTGGCCATCAGATAGTGCACGGCAAACAGAGGCTGGCCACCGAGCACGCCGACGCGCCAGTCATATTCGGTCGGAATGAATTTCTGTGCGATCAAGAGATCGGAATCCTCCAGCCATTCGGTGGCAAGCGTTTTCAGCTCCTCGAAGGTGGCGCATTTTTTGACGCCGCGTGAAAACGACGAGTCCGGGATCTTCAGCACCAGCGGAAAGCCCAGCGTCTGCGCCGCAACTTCGAGATCCGAGGTGCCGGCGATCATCACCGTCGGTGGCACCGGAACCTTGTTGTAGGTCATCAGCTCGTTGAGATAGACCTTGTTGGTGCAGCGGATCATCGACAGCGGATCATCGATGACAGGCATGCCTTCCTGCTGGGCGCGGCGCGCGAAGCGGTAAGTGTGGTTGGAGATCGAAGTGGTCTCGCGGATGAACAGCGCGTCGTAGTTGGCGAGTTTGGCCAGATCCTTTTTGGTGATCGGCTCGATTTCGACGCCCATTTTTTCGGCGATCTTGGCCCAGTAGCGCAGCGACGAGATCTCCGATGGCGGCAACTCCTCATGCGGATCGACCAGCGTGGCGAAGGTGTAGCGCGCCGGCGTGCGGCCCTTGGTGTCACGCCACTCGCGGTTGGTGTAGGTCTCAAGGCACTGAAGGAAGCGCTTTTCTTCCTCCTCGGTCATCCTGGCCAGCGGATGGAAGCCGATCTTGCGGATCGATGCCCATTCGGCGCTGTCCGTAATGTGGACTTCCAAAGCCGGCGCTCGGAACCAGTCGAACAAAAGCTTGGCGAAGCGATCCCATATCCTCGACGGGCCGATGCCGAAGAAGATGCAGACTTTTTGCGGAAAGGCGCCGCCCAGATCCTTGCGGCATTTGTTGAGCGCGAGTTCCAGCTCCGGCAGCGCATGATCGTAGAGCTTGCGCTCGGACAGGTCGATCATCGTCTCGACCGTCGGGATGACCTTGTGGCCGCGCGAACCGGCGAGCAGCGAGGCATAGTAGCCGCGGCTTTGGTAGCCGTAATTGTTCGACAGGTTGATGACCTTCGGCCGCTGGCCGCGGAACAGCGCCGGATGGGCAAGATAGTCGCGATTGGTGATGATCTTGTGCGGTGTCGCCACCTGATCGAGATCGTTCTGCCGGCCGGTAAGGATGACCCAGGTCATTGTCTGTCGCGCTTTCCGAGGGTGATGGCGGCACGCAATCCATCGCGGCCGAACTGCGCCATATTCATGAAGATGCCGTAAGGCACGGGAATGTTGGCGGCATCAAGAATGGTCTCCTGTCTCTCGTCTTCGACCCAGGGATCGTGGATCAGGATATGGTCGCCGTCGTCGCCGATGGCCAGCACCCAGTGCGGAACCTTCTTGCCGAACATCAGGAAGCCGCTGATCAGGACCAACACCAGTTTCCCATCGGCGATCGCGGTGCGGATGTCGTCGATGGCGAATGGACGGTAATTCACCGGGATGCCGTAAAGTTCCGCGCGCCGGCGAAAGTCGACCTGCGCCAGTTCCATCACCCGGCGCTTGTCTTGGCTGCGCACCGACTGCAGGAACAGCGCGCCATGGAAGGATACATATATCTCGGCAGAGAGCCCGCTTTCGTGGCCGGCAACGGCGAGGCCGAACGGCTCGCAGCCGCCAGGCCCCGACATCATGAAAACGGTGGTCGCCTCGCGCCACAAACGGATTTCCATGACCGGGTCGGGCACGAAGCCGGGCTCGAAATTGGCCATTGCCATCATCAGGCAGCACGGGCCGCAGGTGAATTCGCAGGTCTGCTGGTAGAACGGCACCTTGGTGGCGACCGGAATGTCGCCCCGCAAGGTCTTTTCGTAGCGCAGCGCAGTGGCGCCGTCCTCGTAATAGCCCGGTTCGCGGCCGATCTTGCGATAGCCGCTCTGCTCGTAGATGCGAATGGCTCGGCTGTTGTCCTCGCGCACCTCAAGGCGCAGCATCATGCGGTTGTGTTCGAAGGCGGTCTCCTCCGCCGATGCCAGCAGCATGCGGCCAATGCCGAGCCCGCCGAAAAAGGGACCGATGGCGATGGAATAGAGCCGCGCGACGCCGCTGCCTTTGCGAAACAGCACAACCGCATAGCCGGCGACGCGGCCGTCGCTTTCGGCAACCAGCAGCTCGGCCCTTTCGCGTTCGATCAGCTGGCGAAAGGAGCGGCGGGAAATGCGGTCGCTCGAGAAAACAGCCTTCTCGATGACGGCGAGGTCATCGACGTCGGACGCGCGGGCCTTGCGAATCTCGGCAGGCATGCGGGCTCAGAAAACCTCGATTGGGTTGTGGAAAAGGCCCTGGTCAGAAGTGTCGACAACACAGCCGAAGCGCCAGCCTCCGTCAAGCGCTATCGCACCTCGATTCGGGCTCAATTGTGACAGTTTCGGCTGGTGCATGACCCCGAAAATCGAAATCGATTTTCGGAAAGGATCATGCACAAAAAACAGGCGCAGCTCAGCTGGCCCGCCCGGCCAGAAGCTGGCTGTAGGCGCTTTTGGCCACCGCAGTCAGCTGCGCGCGCGGCAGCGAGCCGACGACGGCGCAGCCATAGCCCTTATCCAGCCAGTAGACGGCCTCGGGGCCGTTCTCTTCCGACCCATAGGTGCCCTTGGCCTTCTCGGCCGATTCGGCCGTGACGAACAGCGAGATGCGCTCGCCTTTGTCGTCCTCATAAAGCAGCATCGCGGCCTTGCTCTCGCCAGCGGGCAGCAGCCGGCCGCCGACGAGCTGGAATCCTTGCGCCGCCAGATCCGGTGCAACCAGCTTCAGGCCGACCCGATTGGACAGCCAGGTCTGCAGATGATCCTTGTCGCTGGCGGGCACTTCCACCGCATGCCGCTGCTCGGCGGCATAGATGACATGGGCTGCGATCGCCTGCTCGGCGAGCTGGTCCTCGGCGGGGTCTTCCAGACCGAGATGGTCGATGCCGGCGACATAACCGCCAACACCGCCAATCGCGAGCATCACCGCTGCGGCAGCCGCGAGCCACCAGCGCGAGCTCAATGCCGCCGTCTTGACCGGCGCCTCGCCGAGCACGGTCTTCTGCAACCGCGCCGGCACCGGTTCGTCGAGCACGCCGGCGAAGGCGGCACGAAGGGCTGCGCGGTCGGCGATATAGCGGGCGCTCCTCGCCTTCATTTCAGGATTGGCGTCGAGCCAGACGTCGTACGCCGCGCGCTCGTCAACCGGCAACTCGCCATCGAGAGCCATATGGATGTCGCGTTCGGAAAAATCGCGCCGGGTCATTTCTCGACAATCCTTATCGTCCGGCGACGCGCGGCGTCATCCAGCAGCCCGCGCAACTCATCACGCCCGCGCGCGATGCGCGACATCAGCGTGCCGGCCGGCACTCCGAGGATGTTGGCGGCCTCGGCATAGGAAAAGCCTTCGATGGCGACCATGACCAGTGCTGCGCGCCGGTCGGGACTGATCGCCTGTAATGCGTCGATAATCTCGCGCGAGGCGATGCTCTCCATCTGCTCGGCGGGTGCTGCCTGCGCTTCACCCGCTTCCAGTGGCAGCATCGCGGCTTCGCCGCGCCGGTTCACCTTGCGCATCTGATCGATGAACAAATGATGCATGATCGTAAACAGCCATCTCCTAGGGCTTTCTCCAGTCTGCCAATTGTCGAGCCGCACAAGCGCCCGTTCGAGACAGTCCTGAACGAGATCGTCGGCGGAATCGCGGTCGCGCAGCAGCGAGCGCGCATAACGGCGCAGGCGTGGTATTTCGCCAAGGATTGCTGCCTTCTTTTCGTCCATGACCGCTGGTTCTGAGGTCGCCCTTGTTCAGCCGATTGAACGCGCCTTCGCGGCGCGGCGCAAGCGGCCGGCGCGAAACGGTCCGCCGCCCCGGTCACCCAAGCAATGCAATAACGCTGGCGCGGACCGGTTTATTCCCGGCCGGCGCTGGTGCCACCCTGTCAAGGCGCTGCACGCTATGAAGAGAAGCCTGAGGTTGAAGCGCGCCCTGAAGGGCGTATATTCTGAGTCGTATATTTGGTATATTCGAACTTGGATATACGTTTGGAGAATCGATTTGTCTCTGTACATCCGCGATAACGAGGTCGACGCGCTGGCTCGTCAGTTGCAGTCCGCCATCAAGGCCCCAACTAAGACTGAAGCGGTGCGAATCGCTCTCAAGCGCGAGCTTGAACGAGCGAACTCTGTCCTTCCGCTGAGCGAGCGTATCAAAAAGTATCAGGATGCCGCGAGGGCACTCGGTCCCGATGACCCCACCTTCGATATGAAGAAATTCATGGACGAGGCCTGGGGGGAACCCGATGTTTCTTGATGCTTCCGCCATTATTGCGCTGATTTTGAGAGAGGCAGATGCGGAACGTCTGCTGAGAAGGATTGAAACTGCCGAGACGCTCTATTTCTCGCCGAGTTCCGCTTTTGAAGCTATCCTCGGAATCGCCCGCAGGAAATCTGTGGCTGAAAGCGGCGATCAAGCTCCGACACCGCCTGCTCTGATCGATCAATGCCAAACCATCGTCATCGGCTTCTTGGCCGAACTCAAGGCCGTGGAAGTTCCACTGGATGGTGCCATTCGCGAACTCGCAGTCAAAGCCGCGCGCGACTACGGTCGATATGTCGGCCATCCCGCCAAGCTGAATTTCGGCGACTGCTTCAGCTATGCATGCGCCAAGGCCTACCGGGTACCTACAAGGGCAATGATTTCTTGCAGACCGATCTGGCCTGAATACTATCCGGCTTCGGATTTGGCTGCTCTTGTCAGCAGCCGCTGGTAGAACAGGCCGATGCCGATCAGTACCGCGCCGAGGCCGATGAAGGACAGCGCCCTCAGCACGCCTTCCAGTTCCGACATATCGAAGAGGAAGACCTTCAACACGGCGACCGAGATCAGCGCGGCCGACGCGATGCGCAGCACCTGCGACTTCAGCCAGACGCCGGCAGTGAGCAGCGCCACACCGATGATCAGCCACAGCGCGGAATAGGTGTAGGTCTCGAGCTGACCGAGGCCGCTCCACAGGCCGATGAACTCGCCCCTGAACAGCCGCCGCACCGACAGCGTCGCATAGACGAAGGCAAGCAGTGCTGCCACCAGCGCCAGCATCGCGGCATACCATTTCGGCCGCTTGTCTCTGCTATAGAGCGCGAGCCCGCCGGCAGCGGCGGCCGGCAAGAGATAGGCGAGGAACAGCAGGTTGAACACCGGGATTCGCCCGGTCGATTCGTCGGTGAACAGCGGGTTCAGCGCCAAGAAATGCTGGACGACGATGAAGGCGACCGAGACCACGCCCGCGGCAAGCGAACCATAACGCAGCACCGAGCTTGGCGAGCGCATGTCGATGGCGACCAGGATGGCGCCGGCGCCAAGGGCGATCAACGTGTAGATCGCCTGCTCGGCGAGCGTCGCAGCACCCGTGTCGATGACGCCGTCATGCATGGCGTGGCGGACCAATATGGCAACCGTGAGCAGCGCAAACAGTGCTGCGCCCGCTTCCATGGCGAGGCGCGGCCGGCCATTGGTGGTGCGGGCGAGCTGCCAGGCAGCAAAGCCGAAGGCCAGCGCCGGCACGCCGTACCCTGGCAGCAGCCAGTTGAACACCGGCGTCGTCGACAGGAATTCGGCGCCGACGATTGTCGGATCGAAGGCGATACGGCCGAGTACGGCAATGACCGCGCCGACCGAAATCCAGCCGAGCACCGGATAGGCGCGCCAGCGGGTGACCAGCGCCGGCACGATGGCCGCGGCTCCCAGGAGGATGGTGGTCCAGCCGGACCCAAAGGCCATGTAGAGCATCAGCAAGGCAGCGACTGCTGCCCCGCCAAGCGCGAACGAGACGGCAGCACCGCCCCGTAGCGGCGGCTGTTCACCGCGCGCGATCCACTCGCCGCCGGTGGCGAAGACCACCACCAGAAGGGCTGCAATCGCCGCGTAGACAAGATCGCGGTCGAGATTGCCGAAGGTGAACCAGAGCGCCAACAGAATGACCAGCGGTGAGACAGCGCCCCATGCCGCCCATGAGGCGGCGCGGATTTGTGCCGACGCGGCAAATTTGCGCGCTGTCCAGAAGCCGGCGCCGATGAACACAACTCCAAGAAAGATACCGATCCTGAGCATCAGCGTATCGGCAACTGCCGCCGGCAGACCTTCGACGCCGAGAACGCCACCTGAAAAGTCTGAAGCGACGGAGGTTGGCGGAATGATGCCGAGATAGACCAGCACCGTCGCCAGCCCTGCGGCGTGCAGAAGCGCCAGCGCCAGCGGCCGGTAAAGCGCTACCGCGACCAGGGCTGCGATAAGGGCTGCTCCCGGCAGAGCATCGCCGGCAGCGTATGCCGGGTCGACGAACAGCGACATCGCCGAAAGGCCGACGAAGAAGCCAGGTGCGATCGACGGCCAGTCGAAGCCCCTGGCGGGCTCTGCTTCGCCACCGCGACGGCCGAGCCAGATGAAGGCAAGTACGGCCAGGGTCACCGCATTGATGAAGAGAATGACAGGCAAGTTGGTGCCCGGCGCATCAGTCATGTAAAGAATGGTCCACAGGCCGGTGCCGACGAACGCTGCCGTCATCAGCAATTTCCAGTCGCGCACGCGGGCGATGACGCCGGTGGCGGCGAGCACGATCGCCAAATAGCCGAACAGCGCCCAGGGATTAGGCGCCTGCGAAGCGACCAGCATCGGCGTCACCACCGCGCCGAGCAGGCCGACGCCGGCCAGCGCCTGACCGTGGACGAGCGCGGCCGCGATGGTCGCCACACCGATGGCGCCGAGCAGCGTGAAGGCGAGCGCCGGCCCGATGAAGCCGTAAACGCCATGCGCGGCATAAACCGTGCCGAACAGGATGAAAGCACCGGCCGCCGTCAGGATCGCCGGAATATAGGCGCCGGCGACGCCCTGCACCGGCACCCTGAAGCCGGTGCGGCGGATGAACTCGCCGACGGCGACCAGCACCAGCCCGAGCATTGCTGCCATGCTCAGCCGCACACTGGGACCGAAAATGCCGGCCTCGATGGTGTAGCGGATCAGGAACAGGCCGCCCAGCGCCAGCGCGATGCCGCCGACCCAGACCGCCCAGCGGGTGCCGAGCGCCGTTTCGATGTCGGGCTTTTTCGCCGCTTTCGCCGTCGCGGTGGCCGGTTGCGCAGGTGCAGATCCAGCCGGCGCCGCTTCGCCTGCAGCCCACGGGCCGGATGCAATCTCCCCGGCTTCAACCTCTGTGGACGGCTTTTCCTCAGCCTCGCCCGCCGGTGGCGGGACAATATCGGTCACGGCCGCAACTGCCGCGTCTGCTGGCATGCTGTCGTTTGCAGCCTGTTCTACCGGCTTGGCCTGTGGCGGGGCCACATGCGCGCCCGAAAGCACGAGACTGCGCAGTGCACCAAGTTCGCGCTCGATCAGGCCGATGCGGCTCTGCTGGCGCGAGACAATGACGAACAGCGCGATGATCGCGACTAGACCGATCAGGCTTTCGAACATGGCGGTTCCCCCAAACCAGGCCAGTAGTTACTGACAAATACGGCCAGACGGCCAGCCGAGTCAGCGCGCCGCCAGATTGGCGGCCGGAAAGATCGAGCACGTTTCGGTACCGAAAGCCAGCAGCGGCGCCGGGTATTTGTTGCCGATGATGCGCTGGAGCAATTCCAGGCCGGTATATTTAGGGATGTCGCCGCGCGGATTGGTGCCAAGGCCGAGCGGCGAGACCCGGCCGGGATAGAGTTCCACTTCGCTCATGTAATGATTTCTCTGGCGGCGGTCTCGGCGCCAATCTCCTTGCCCGCTGCGTGGTGCTTGCGCAAGGCGACGAGAAAGCCGGCGCGGGCACCGGGCGCCTCGATCCCGCGCGGCTCGTAGACATGGCGGGTAAAAAAGAAGCCGGTCAGCCGGAACGCGTCCTCGATCGCCGCCGGATCGGCGCGCAGGCTGGAGCCGCGCTGTAGGAAGGCGGGGAGCACCAGCATCTTGTCGCGCCATGGCGCGCCTGCCGCGCGTGACACGGCACGCCCGGATTTCGGCGAGACATAGGCGAGGTCCTGCCTGGCGCCGGTCGCCGCACACTGGCTGAGATCGAGGCCGAAGCCGAGTTCGTCGAGAATCAGCAATTCGAAGCGTGCCACCAGCTCGCCGGCAGCGTCTGCATCGTCGAGATGGGCGATCATCACGGCCAGCGTCTCGTAGAGGCCGTCATGGGCGTCGCGCTCGGGCAGCAGGCGCAGATGCGCAGCCATAGTCTGCAGCCCATAGATGGCGACGGCGCTGTCCATCAGCCGGGCGGCGTTCATCTCGATCGCCTCGACCTGAAAGGTGCCGAGGTGTTCGTCGAGCCGCGCCCGCCACAACAGGTCGACACGGTTCCCAGGCTGCAGAACCGGCTGCTGCTTGCGCGAGCGGCCGCCGCGCACAAGGCCGAGATGGCGGCCGTGCGCACGCGTCATGACCTCAAGAATGGCGCTGGTTTCGCCATGCTTGCGGGTGCCGAGAATGATTCCCTCGTCGCGCCACTCCATCAACGGAGCTTGTCACCGGTTCGGTGGCGAAATCAAGATTGCTGAGCCTCGGATGCCAAGGCTCCAATCTCGGGGTTAACAAAGAGCCGTGACAGTCACGCCGACGAGTGGCGCAACCTGAAACAAAAAAACCGCCGCGGCGGCGGTCGCTGGCGCAAATCAGCACTATGCTGAATTACTAGAATAACTGACGGCACAAAGCAAGAACAAAATCGCTTCAGCTGCGCTGCCCCTCATTGCCCTGCCGGGCATTTCTCCCCGTATAGTGACCTATCGCATTCACACATCTCGGTTGCGCTTTGGGGCGAAGCTCGATTCTATTTCGGCGGGAAAGACGAAGGAGGTTTGAATGACCGGGATCGAGTACGGGCTGGGGCGATTTGGCGATCGCCGCCTGGAAAAAGGGGGGCCTGCTTGCATGCCGCGCTGGTCGCGCGGCCCGGATCGTGTATCCGCCGGCTCGGCGGTAGGCGGGCGGGCGAGATGCAGTTCACGCGATTTCTGCGCAATCGCTCAGTGAGCGCTGCGGAGATGTCGCGGCATGCCAGCGAACAGACCGGGCGGCGCGCGGCCGGTCGCCATGTCGTTGCCGTGCAAGACAGCTCGGAATTGGTGCTGGGTTCTCGGCGGGCGCGGGCAGGCTATGGGCCGGTCGGCAATGGCAATGCAGCAGGTCTGCTGCTGCACCCTGTGCTGGCGGTGGAGACCGGCACGGGAGCGCTGCTGGGCCTGGTCTCGATGCAGGTCTGGAACCGCAGCGCAGGAGAACTGGCGCCGCGGCGCAAGCGGGCGACGGCGAACAAGGAATCGCAGCGCTGGATCGACGCAACCAAGCAGGCCGGCGCGGTTTTGGAAGGGGCGGCCAGCATCACCATGGTGTCGGACCGCGAGAGCGACTTTTACGAGCTCTTCGCGGAGCGCCCGCACAATGTCGAGCTGATCGTGCGAGCCTGCCAGAACCGGCGGATCGAGGCCTCGCAGGAAGAGCCAGGCTTGCTGTTCGCCTTCATTGACGCCCAGCCTGAGCAAAGCCGCTTTGCAGTGACCATCCCCGCCGCGCCCGGACGACGCGCACGCGATGCCGAACTGGCGGTGCGCTTCGCGCCGGTGACGGTGCGGCGACCGTGCAACGGAGCCGATCCGGCGTTGCCCGAGACGCTCGGTTTGACACTGGTCGATGTTCGCGAGGTGTCGAAGCCGAAAGACGGCAGCGAACCGGTGCATTGGCGGCTTTTGACCACCCATAGTGTCACCACCGCGGCCGAAGCGCGCCGTGTTGTCGACCTCTACCGGTCGCGCTGGACCATCGAGGAGTTCTTCCGCACCCTCAAGACGGCAGGCTTCGATATTGAGGCGGCCGACATCGGCGACCCGCACGCCATGATCAACTTCGCCGCCGCCGCCACGATCGCCGCCGTCACCATCAAGCAACTCGTGCAGGCCCGCGACGGCAACACCGATCAGCGCCTCGGCGATGCTTTCGATCCCGACGACCGTCCCATTCTCGAAGCCGTCTCAGCCAAGCTTGAAGGCAAGACCGAGCGACAACGCAATCCCCATCCCAAAGGATCTTTGGCCTTTGCAGCCTGGGTTATCGCTCGCCTCGGCGGTTGGACCGGCTACTACGGCAAGCCAGGCCCCAAGGTCATGCGCATCGGTCTCGCCGAATTCTCCGCCATCAAATACGGAGCCACGCTCGATGTTCATAATGTGTGAATCCGATAGGTATAGTGACGGGGAGAAGAGGCTGGCCGTAGCTTTGTTGCACTTTCTGCATTGGCGATTGGCGAAACCGTCGATGGTGGCGTCCTTCGCCCCGTTTACGGGGAGAAGATGCCGGCAGGCAGATGAGGGGCGGCGCAGACGTTCGCAAATGCTGCGCCAGCCTCGCAAGCGGGCCAGTCGGGCCAATCAACCTGCGTGAACATACCCGGGCAACAAAAAAGCCCGCGAACCTTGCGGTCCGCGGGTTGCTGTCAATTGCTGCCGATCAGCTCTTCAGCGCGGCATTGCAAAGGCTGTAGAAGCCGCCGCCCTTCTGGATCCACTTGAGGCCACCCAGCGTATCGGCCTCCTTGTTGGCGTGGTACTGGTCGCGGCAGGTATGCATACGGGCCTTGGACGGGGTTTCGCTGCTGTATTTGGTGGAGATCGCCTTCGGAAACGTCACACCCTGGGGAGCGGTGACGGTCGGCTTTTCCGGCTGGCTGGTGAGGCTTGCCTGATCGGCTGCCGGCTTGGTGTCGTCGTCGAAAGCACTGGCACCGCACTGGCTTATGCGGAAGTCATTCCATTTCATGCCGTTCAGCGTGTTGGCGGTCTTGGCCGCCCGATATTTGGCGCCGCACTCCGCCCTGCTGAGGCCGCTGCCTGCCTTGGCAGTTGCCGCTGCCTTGGTCGTCGCAGCGGCGGCCGCATCGTCGCTGGCAGCGCTGGTGCTGTCCGCCGCGGCTGGCGTGGCGTCGGCGGCGTCGGTACCGCATTCTGCCTTGCGGAACTGGTTCCAGTTCTGCCCGCCAAGTGTTCCGGCGTCCTTTGCCGCGTTATACTTGGTGCTGCATTCAGTCATGGTCAGCGCATTGGCGGGCGCCGCCAGGAATAAAGTCACGACGGCGAGACCCGTCAAAGTGGCAAGTCGATGGATGAGCATGCGTCTTCTCCCTCCGATGTTCACGATATGTACCAAGTGAGCAATAGCACTCAACGACTGGTTGCGCCAGAGGCTAAATGGCGTAAAAGCTGTCGGAAAGTGCATTATTTCGATAAAGTCGTAGCCAGCTCCTGTCCGCCAGGTAAATTTTCCCGAGCGCTTTTGCACGGAAAGCGCGCATAGAGCGGCCCCACAGTGAGGGACTGCCTGACATGGCGGGTTGGATCGAGTGTCGCCGGTGCGGCGCAATTGAATGCCCGATCCAGGGCCACTCGACCCGCGGATTACGAATTCAGTGCCTGCTGACTGACACAACAAAGAATCCAGATGCAGTCTGAAGTTCCTGAACGCTGCTGCCGCAACCAGCGCAGGAAACTTGAAAATCCACGCACGAGCGTGACACAAAACACACAAAACAACAATTTTCTAAGGATTGGTGACCTATAATCATGCATTGTGATGATAGGGCTCGGGCCAATTTATGGCATGACGTGCCGGAAAAGAACCATCGGGAAGCTGGCTAGCATGGCAGGAAGTTATTTCGGTACGGACGGCATTCGCGGGCGCGCCAACAGGTTTCCAATGACGGCTGAGGTCGCCATGCGGGTCGGCATGGCCGCCGGCCTTTCGTTCCAGCGCGGCAACCATCGCCACCGCGTCGTGCTCGGCAAGGACACCAGACTTTCCGGCTATATGATCGAGAATGCGATGGTGTCGGGCCTGTGCGCCGCCGGCATGGACGTGTTCCTGCTCGGCCCGATTCCGACGCCCGCGGTCGCCATGCTGGTGCGCTCGTTGCGCGCCGACATCGGCGTGATGATCTCGGCCTCGCACAATCCTTACTACGACAACGGCATCAAGCTGTTCGGCCCAGATGGCTACAAGCTCTCCGACGAGATCGAGGAGCGCATCGAGGGGATGCTCGACAGGGATATCGACCTGGCGCTCGCCGATTCGGACGGGCTCGGCCGCGCCAAGCGCGTCGACGGCGTCCATGACCGCTACATCGAATTCGCCAAGCGCACGCTGCCACGGTCGATGTCGCTTTCGGGCCTGCGCATCGTCGTTGACTGCGCCAACGGCGCTGCCTACAAGGTGGCGCCCGAGGCGCTGTGGGAACTCGGCGCCGAAGTCGTTGCCATCAATGTCGAGCCCAACGGCTTCAACATCAACAAGGAATGCGGCTCGACCCATCCGGCCGGCCTGCAGAAGAAGGTGCACGAAGTGCGCGCCGATATCGGCATCGCGCTCGACGGTGATGCCGACCGCGTCGTTATCGTCGACGAGAATGGCGCGATCGTCGATGGCGACCAGATCATGGCACTGATCGCCGAATCCTGGCACCAGAGCGGGCGGCTGGCCGGCGGCGGCGTCGTCTCGACGGTGATGTCCAATCTCGGCCTCGAACGCTTCCTCGGCGACATGAACCTGCAGTTGCACCGCACCAAGGTCGGCGACCGCTATGTCGTCGAGCACATGCGTGCGCACGGCCTGAATGTCGGCGGCGAACAGTCGGGCCACATCGTGCTGTCCGATTTTTCCACCACCGGCGACGGCCTCGTCTCGGCGCTCCAGGTGCTCGCCTGCATCAAGCGGCAGAACCGGCCGGTCAGCGACCTGTCGAAGAAGTTCGCGCCGGTGCCGCAGCTGCTGAAGAACGTTCATATTTCCGGCGGCAAGCCGCTCGAGGAAGCCCTGGTCAAGGCGGCGATCGAAGATGGACGCCACCGCCTGGGCAAGGCTGGGCGCCTGGTCATCCGGCCGTCCGGCACGGAACCGCTCATCCGCGTCATGGCGGAAGGCGACGATCAGCAACTGGTCGAGGCTGTCGTCAACGACATCGTCGAGGTCATTTCGGAAACGCGCAGCGCCGCCTGATCCTGCAGCTTTTGCCAGTTTGAAAGCCCGCCTTCCGGCGGGCTTTTTATTGGGTTGCACTCCAATTAATCCATGGGAAATGACGCGAAATCCTGAAAGATTTGGAGATTCATGGTTAAGCGATACGGTTAAACGCGTTTTAACTTTTCCAATTCATTATCCACAACTGAAGCCAATCAGATTCGGACGCGTTCGCTGTGCCGAGGGTTCTCAGGGGTGACAAGCATGTTCAATACAGCAAGAATGGTCCTCTTTGCCGCGCTGCTCGCGGGCGTGGCCGGACCAGTGTTCGCTGCCGACTTCGTCGAGCCGCCTGTGGTCGAGCCGGCCCCGCCGCCGCCCGTCTACGAGCAGCCGGTCGAATATGGCGGCTGGTACATTCGCGGCGATATCGACTACCACTGGTCGAAGTTCCGCGGCGGCGACTACATCACTTATAGCGCGGCCCCGCCGCAGAATCCCGGCAGCTTCGACAGCGGCAAACTGGAGGGCGCCTTCTCGGCCGGTGCCGGCGTCGGTTACCAGATCAACCAGCATTTTCGCACCGATCTCACTCTGGACTGGATGAGCAAATCCGATTTCCGCGGCTCGACCAGCGGCTTCTGCGGCATTAATCAAACGCCCTGCACCTCAACCGACACCTCGTCCTATTCGGCGCTTCTGCTCCTGGCCAATGCCTACGTCGATATCGGCACCTGGCACGGCATCACGCCCTATGTCGGTGCCGGCATCGGCGGCGCCTGGGTCAAGTGGGATACGCTGCACAACAGCGATATCGACGGCGATTTCGAGCATCATGGCGGCAAGGACTGGCGTTTTGCCTATGCTGCCATGGCGGGCGCATCCTACTGCCTGACTGATCGGGTCAAGCTCGATCTCGGCTACCGCTTCAGCCATATCGAAGGCGGCAAGATGTTCGACTACGCTTCAGACAGCAATGTCGGTCCCGGCTATGACAAGGGCATCAATGTGCACGAAGTACGCGGCGGCCTGCGCTATCAGTTCGGCAACTCGGACTGCGCCCAGCCGGAGCCGATCGCCTACGAACCCGAACCGGTCTACACCAAGTAATCGCTTCGAAAGCAGGTTTGCGCATCGCCCGGCGAAAGCCGGGCGGTTTCCGTTTGTGTCGGGAAAGCGCATCAAAATCAATTCGCTAACCCCTTGTTATCCTTAACCGCCACTTAACCACTATGGTTAACAATGCTTCCTGAAACGGCGCTCGCGATCGCGAATGGCGCCACCTTCGGGAGTCGGGATCATGACAGTCAAATCGCGTATAGCGCTGGCGCTTGCAGCAATCGCCCTGACGCCGCTGTCGCAGGCACTTGGTGCCGACTACGATCCGCCGATCTATGTCGACCAGGCGCCGGACTATGTGCCGGTCGAAGTCGGTTCGGGATGGTATCTGCGCGGCGATGTTGCCTATTTGCCGGAAAAGAGCTTCGAAGATGAGGATTTCGCCTTCACACCGGCGAGCTTCAGCGACAATGAGGATCCGATCTTTGCCAGCATCGGCTTCGGCTACCATTTCAATGACTATCTGCGTGCCGATCTCAATTTCGGCTATCTGCCCGGCAATAAGATCGGCGTCGGCTATGATGACGGAACGACCGTGGCATCAGCGTCCCTGAAGAACTACGCCTTCTCGGGCATGCTCAATGGCTATGTCGATCTTGGCACCTATGTCGGGATCACGCCCTATCTCGGCGCGGGTATCGGTGTCGTCCAGAGCAATCGCAAGCTTTCAGCGAGCTATTTCACCGACAACAATGACCCTACCGACGATTTCGTTCTGCAGGACGACAAGACCCAGTATTCCTTCGCTTACACGCTGAATGCAGGCCTTGCCTATCAAGTGTCCAAGAATGTTTCCGTAGACCTGGGCTATCAGTATTTTTCCGCGCCCGACGCCGAATATGCGACTGCCGAGAGCCTGACTTCCTATCCGATCGACAAAGGGATCAGCAATCATCAAGTCAAGCTCGGGTTGCGTTACGACCTCTGGTAGGTGCTGCGCACGCGGCAATCTAGACGGCGGATCTTCGGGGCCGCCGTTCGTGTTTCGAGGCCATGACATTCTCATCACAAGTGATCAGTATCCCGACAGCGACAAAAACTTTCCCCTTGACGCCTGACGCCTGAACGCATATCGCCGTCCGTGGGCCACCCCTCCCCAACGAGGGGCCACTATCTGGAAGGATAGACCACGATGACGACGCATACGAAGCCCGGACTCCGTCCGGCAAATCCCAATTTTTCCTCAGGTCCCTGTGCAAAACGTCCCGGCTGGTCGGTCGAGGCGCTGACCAATGCCGCGCTCGGACGCTCGCATCGCGCCAAGATTGGCAAGACCAAGCTCGAACAAGCGATCGAGTTGACGCGAGAGATCCTCCAGATTCCCGCAGATTACCGCATAGGCATCGTGCCGGCGTCGGACACCGGCGCGGTCGAGATGGCGCTGTGGTCGCTGCTTGGCGAACGCGGCGTCGACATGGTCGCCTGGGAGAGTTTCGGTTCCGGCTGGGTCACCGACGTGGTCAAGCAGCTGAAGCTCGCCGACGTGCGCAGGATCGAAGCCGGTTACGGCGCGTTGCCGGATCTGACAAAAATCGACTTCGACCGCGATGTGGTCTTCACTTGGAACGGCACGACATCAGGCGTGCGTGTGCCGAACGGCGATTTCATTCCGGCCAGCCGCAAGGGCCTGACCATCTGTGACGCGACGTCGGCGGCCTTTGCGCAAAAGCTCGATTTCCAGAAGCTCGATGTCGTCACCTTCTCCTGGCAGAAGGTGCTGGGCGGCGAAGGCGCACACGGCATGCTGATCCTCAGCCCGCGCGCCGTCGAGCGGCTGGAAAGCTACAAGCCTGTCTGGCCGCTGCCGAAAATCTTCCGCCTGACCTCGGGCAGTAAGCTCATCGAAGGGATATTCAGGGGCGAAACCATCAACACGCCATCGATGCTGTGCGTCGAGGACTATCTCGACGCGCTGCGTTGGGCGAAGTCGATCGGCGGGCTCGATGCGCTGATCGCCCGCGCCGACGCCAATGCCGCCGTTCTCGACGGTTTCGTCGATAAATCCGCATGGCTCGGCCATCTGGCCACCGACCCGGCGACGCGGTCGAACACATCCGTCTGTCTTTCCTTCACTGACCCGGATGTCGCCGCGCTCGATGCGGACGGACAAGCGGTGTTCGCCAAGGGCATCGTCTCGACGCTCGACAAGGAAGGCGTCGCCTACGATATCGGCGCCTATCGCGATGCGCCGCCCGGCCTGCGCATCTGGTGCGGCGCGACGGTCGAGACCTCCGACCTAGAAGCGCTGCTGCCGTGGCTCGACTGGGCCTTCGCCGCACAAAAGGCGTCGCTCAAGGCGGCCGCCTGATTTTCCCGTGGCGGCCCCCGGGGCCGCCCATTCCCAAACGGATCAAATCTCATTTGAAGGAGGCCGCCATGGCGCCCCGCGTTCTCGTCTCAGACAAACTCTCCACCACTGCCGTGCAGATCTTTAGGGATCGCGGCATCGACGTCGACTACCTGCCCGATCTCGGCAAGGACAAGGAAAAGCTGCTCGAAGTGATCGGCCAGTATGACGGCCTTGCCATCCGTTCGGCGACCAAAGTTACCGAGAAGCTGATCAACGCTGCCACCAAATTGAAGGTGGTCGGCCGCGCCGGCATCGGCGTCGACAATGTCGACATCCCGGCGGCGAGCCGCAAGGGCATCATCGTCATGAACACGCCGTTCGGCAATTCGATCACCACCGCCGAGCATGCCGTCGCCATGATCTTCGCGCTGGCCCGCCAGATACCGGAAGCCAATGCCTCGACCCATGCCGGCAAGTGGGAAAAGAACCGCTTCATGGGAACCGAGATCACCGGCAAGACGCTGGGCATCATCGGCTGCGGCAATATCGGCTCGATCGTCGCCACGCGCGGCGTCGGCCTGAAGATGCATGTCATCGCCTTCGACCCGTTCCTGTCGGACAGCCGTGCCGAGGAGCTCGGCGTCGAGAAGGTCGAACTGGACGAGTTGTTCGCCCGCGCCGATTTCATCACCCTGCACACCCCGCTGACCGACAAGACGCGCAACATCATCGACGCCGCAGCGATCGCCAAAATGAAGACCGGCATGCGCATCATCAACTGCGCCCGTGGCGGGCTAATCGTCGAGGCCGACCTGATCGCGGCGTTGAAAAGCGGCAAGGTGGCGGGCGCTGGCATCGACGTGTTCGAGGTCGAACCGGCGGAGAAAAGTGAGCTGTTCGGCATGGAGCATGTGGTGGCGACGCCGCATCTCGGTGCGTCGACGATGGAGGCGCAGGAGAATGTCGCCCTGCAGGTCGCCGAGCAGATGGCCGATTATCTGATCAAGGGCGCCGTTTCCAACGCCATCAACATGCCGTCGATCACCGCCGAGGAGGCGCCGCGCCTAAAACCTTTCGTCAAGCTGGCCGAAGTGCTCGGCGCCTTTGTCGGCCAGGTCACCGAGGACCCGATCAAAGAGGTCGAGATCCTGTTCGACGGCTCGACCGCGACGATGAACACGCGCGCCCTGATCAGCGCCACCCTTGCCGGGCTGATCCGGCCGCAGGTCTCCGATGTCAACATGGTGTCGGCGCCGATCATGGTTAAGGAGCGCGGCATCATCGTCGCCGAGGTCAAGCGCGACAAATCGGGCGTGTTCGACGGCTATATCAAGCTGACGGTCAAGACCGAGCATAGGACACGTTCGATCGCCGGCACCTGCTTCTCGGACGGCAAGCCGCGCTTCATCCAGATCAAGGGCATCAACCTTGACGCCGAGGTCGGCCAGCACATGCTCTACACGACGAATGCCGATGCGCCCGGCATCATCGGCCTGCTCGGCACGGTCTGCGGCGAGAACGGCGTCAACATCGCCAATTTCCAGCTCGGCCGCAACCGGCCTGGCGGCGATGCCATTGCGCTGCTCTATCTCGATGCGCCGTTTCCGGAAAACGTGCTGGAACAGGTGCGGGCGCACAAGTCGATCGACTCCGCCAAACGGCTGCATTTCGATGTGGGCGGCGCCTGAATCGTGCCCGCGCGCCCGCGTGCTCTACAAGCACACGGGGCGTTTCGACAATAATGGCTGCCAGGCTCTGGATTGCACCATCCCCTCTCGGCGTCGAATATTTGCCGGCTAAATCGCCATCTTCCTTCCGCTGTATTCGGCGAGGCTGATACCGCCGAGCACCAGCACGAGGGCCAGTCCTTGATAGAGCTGGAACGTCTCACCGACGATCAGCACCGACAGCAGCGTGCCGAAGATCGGCACCAGGTTGATGAACAGGCCGGCCCGGTTGGCGCCGATCAGCTCGTTGCCCCTGATATAGAAGATCTGCGAGACGACTGAGGCGCCGATCGCGGTGTAGAACGCTATCGCCCAGCCGCGCGCATCGGGGACGAGGACCTTGCCGGCGGCCGCTTCCCACAGGAAGAAAGGCAGCGAGGTGACAAGTGCGGCAATCGACAGCGCCAGCATCAGGCTTTGCCAGCGTATGGCCGGCTTCAGCCGCAGCCCGACCGAGTAGAAACTGTAGCAAAGCACCGCGATCAGCATGATGGCGTCGCCGAAGTTGAGATCCAGCTTGAGAAGCTGGCGCAGGTCGCCGTGGCTGGCGGTCACGGCGACGCCGATGATCGTCAGCACGACGCCGGCGATCTGCACCCGGTTCACACGCAGGCGAAACAGCACGAAATTGGCGAGGATGATCACGATCGGTATCGCCGCCTGCTCGATCGAGACGTTGATCGCCGTCGTGTAGTTGAGGGCCGTGTAGAAGATCGCGTTGAAGAAGGTGAAGCCGCAAGCGCCGAGCCCGCCAAGCAGCAACCAATGCTGGCGCACCACCGGCCAGTCCTCGCGCAAAGTTCGCCAGCCGATCGGCAGCATTATCAGAACGGCCAAAACCCAGCGCAGGAAGACCAGCGTCATCGGCGAAATATGGTCGACTGCAAGCTTGCCGGCCACGGAGTTGCCGCCCCACAGCAAGGTGGTGAACAGCAGGAACAGATAGGCGGTTCGATACATAGCTAAAATTTCCAACCGGGAGGGCAGGCGAAGGGTCTTTTGCCGACCTAAAGCGCGTCGCGCCTGAACGGAGCATATGCGACGCGCTTTAGGTTCTTGTTTCTATGCAGGTCGTTATCGCAAAACCGCTGCGCACTTTTGCGCGACATGCATTATTGTGGTGGTTCGCCCAAGTAAATGATGTCAAAGGCGAAAATTGTTGTGCCTCAGGGCGCTTTCGGCGGCAAAGAATGGTCGCGCTTGCCGGGTCTTGAGGTTATAGAAGCCTGTCGTTTCGAACCATTTCAAGCCGCTCCGGGCGGCGCCTCAAGGGAAAAGAAACATGGCCAATGTGGTGGTCGTCGGCTCGCAATGGGGCGACGAGGGCAAAGGCAAGATCGTTGACTGGCTGTCGGAGCGCGCCGACGTCGTCGTACGTTTCCAGGGCGGCCACAATGCCGGCCATACGCTGGTCGTCGATGGCAAGGTCTACAAGCTGTCGCTGCTGCCGTCCGGCGTGGTGCGGCAAGGCAAGCTGTCCATCATCGGCAATGGCGTCGTCTTCGATCCGCATGCCTTCGTCGCGGAAGTGGCGAAATTGAAGGCGCAAGGCGTCGAGGTGACGCCGGAGCGCCTGAAAATAGCCGAAAACACCGCGCTTATCCTGTCCTTGCATCGGGAGCTGGACGGATTCCGCGAAGACGCCGCCTCCAATTCCGGGACGAAGATCGGCACGACCCGTCGCGGCATCGGCCCCGCCTATGAGGATAAGGTGGGCCGGCGCGCGGTCAGGGTGATGGATTTGGCGGATTTGGAAACGCTGCCCTTGAAGGTCGACAGGCTGCTGACGCATCACAATGCGCTGCGCCGCGGGCTCGGCCACGGCGAAGTCACGCATGACGCAATCATGAGTGAGCTGATTTCGGTCGCCGACGAGATCCTGCCGTATATGGACCGTGTCTGGAAGATCCTCGACGACGCGCGCCGCGCCGGCGAACGTATCCTGTTCGAGGGCGCGCAAGGCACGCTGCTCGACATTGACCACGGCACCTATCCGTTCGTCACCTCGTCCAACACGGTCGCCGGTCAGGCCGCCGCCGTATCCGGCGTCGGCCCGGGTGCGATCGGCTATGTGCTTGGCATCACCAAGGCCTATACGACGCGTGTCGGCGAAGGTCCGTTTCCGACCGAACAGAAGAACGAGATCGGCGAGTTCCTGGGCACGCGCGGCCACGAATTCGGCGTCGTCACCGGACGCAAGCGCCGCTGCGGCTGGTTCGATGCCGTGCTGGTTCGCCAGGCCGTCGCCGTCAACGGCATCAAGGGCATTGCGTTGACCAAGCTAGACGTGCTCGACGGGCTGGACGAGATCAAGGTCTGCACCGGCTACCGTCTCGATGGCGAGGCAATCGATTATCTGCCGGCCAGCCAGGGTGCGCAGGGGCGCGTCGAACCAGTCTACGAGACGCTGGAGGGCTGGAAAGGCACCACCGCCGGCGCCAGAAGCTGGAACGATCTGCCGGCCCAGGCAGTCAAATATGTCCGCCACATCGAGGAGCTGATCGGCGCGCCGGTCGCACTCCTTTCCACCAGCCCTGAACGGGACGACACAATACTTGTGACCGATCCGTTTCAAGACTAGATTCTCAGCCGTTCCGGGCATCGCGGCCGATTTGCGGGGGCCGGCCCAGAAACGAAATGCAGGTCAACTGAAGCATGGCAGATTTTGTTGGTGCTCTGAAAAAGACGCTCGATAAACTCGACAACCCGACGCCGGAGACACGCGCGAGAGTCTATGACAGGGCTCGCTCGACGATCGCGGACAAGCTGGCCAAGAACATACCGCCGCTGGCGCCTTCGGTCGTTGCCCAGCATAAGCGCACCCTGGAAGACGCCATCGCCAGCGTCGAGCGGGAGTACGCCAAGCCTGCGCCGGCATCCGATCCGCTGTCGGAGCTGGAGGACATCTTCTCCTCCATCGACCGCAACAAGAACCAACCCAGCCATGTCCGGCAGCCGGCAAAGGCCAAGCCGGCATGGCAACCGGCAAAGACCGAGCCGACATGGCAGCCGGCGCCTGCTGCCAAAGCCGCGCCGAATTGGCAAAAACCGCCATCCGTTGCTTCTCCTCCAGAGCGCACCGATGCGGTGCCTTCGGACGCGGATTTTCCGGCGGCGGACGAGAAGAGCGATACCTTTAGAGACGATGTCTTTCCCAACGACGAGGAGCCGGCGCACACCTTTCAGCGCCTGCGTCCTGCCGAGCGCAAGCGCAGCTATGGCGGGCTGATCGCCGCTGTCGTCGCTTTGCTCGTCGTCGCCGGCGGCGGCTACGGCGTCTGGCTGAACAAGGACGCGTTCAGCAACATGCTGGGCCTCAACAGCACGACGGTTGCAACCATAGAACCGTTGGTGAAGCCAACCCCCGCCGAGCCGGCTACCGATGCTGCGGCAAGGCCCCCAGCCGCAGCGGTTCCAACAGACGCCGAGGGCACAAAGTTCACCCAGCGGCTGACACCGGAGGGCGGTGAGGTCGATCCCGGCCCCGGTTCAGGACAAAGCGGTATCGGAGAGGGCGAATCCGTCGCAGCACTGACCACACCGCCGCCGGCCGCACCTGCGCCTGCAGCGCCGGCCGGCGATCCGCCAGCCACGACTGCGCCCGCCACGCCGGGCGCTGCCCCCACAACACCGCCTGCCGATCAAGCAACGCCGGCGCCGGCGGCGCCGACCGATAGCGCAGCCGCCCCGGCAGCGCCGGCTCCTGGTGCTGCGCCGGCCGCGCCGACAGCCGCGCCTGCGGAAACCGCGCTGGCGGTCGGCCAAAAGGCAATCTTCTACGAGGAGCGGACCAGCACCGCCCAAGGCTCGGCCGAGCCCGGCAGCATCGTCTGGTCGCTGGTGCAGGAATCGCCCGGCGGCAATCTGCCGCCCGAGCCGGCAATCCGCGCCGAAGCGAGCATTCCGGGCAAGGATGTGCAGCTGCGCATGACCATCCGCCGCAACACCGACCAGACACTGCCCGCCAGCCACATCATCGAGATGATTTTCCTGACGCCAGATGGTTTCGAAGGCGGCGGCGTCGACAACATCCTGCGCGTCGCCATGAAGGGCTCTGAACAGGATGCCGGCAGCCCGCTGATCGGCATCCCGGCCAAGATCGCCGACGGCTTCTTCCTGGTCGCTCTCAACGACACCAAGGCGGACGAAGACGCCAATCTGACCCTGCTCCGGGGGCAGAACTGGATCGACGTGCCGGTCGTCTACAAGACCGGACGGCGGGCGCTGCTCACCATGGAAAAGGGCATTCCCGGCGAGAAGGTGTTCGACGAGGCGCTGAAGGCCTGGCAAACAAAGACGGCGGGCTGAGGCCGGCTAACGAACCTAACTCCCAACGGTTCAGAAGCCTTGGAACAGCATGTCGAGCGCGGCCACGATGTCATCGTGATGCCTCGTCAGATTCAGCCGGCTTTCGCCCAGTTCAGTCGTTGCAACCGTGGCGATCAAATGGGTAGCCATGACCAATTTCCGCCCATTGATCTCGAAAATGGGATGAAGCTTTCGCATTGGCGATGGCGCCGTCGCGACCGGCAGAAGCGGGACGACCACCCGGGTCTTGAAATGGTCGCAGATCGGCCTGGACGTCGAGGAGATAGCCGCCGTCAATGCTAGCTGCGAAGGCGTCATACCGCGCCATCAGAACTGCCGATGTTCTGCCAGTGGAATGCCGTGTTTTTCAACATATTCGTTCCACGCATCTATCGTTGCGCGGTTCTCAAGCTTCCACAGCCGTGTCTTTTCGGCGGCCACTGCCTCCGCAATGCCGGCTTCGGCGGCGCGCGAGACATTCACATCGAGCCCCTTGGCTTCCTTCATGAGCTTTGAGTCGATCGACAGATTTGCCGGCTGACGAACCGCATTCATAGCTATCTTTCGCATGATAACCGCCGCAGCATGCGCATAATGTATGCGCATTTTCGTATTGGAGCAACGGCGAAGCGTCTACCCCTCCATCTCCTCGCGCAGCATTTCAAGTTCCAGCCATTCCTCCTCGATCGCCGCCAGCGTGGCGCGCTCCTTGTCGAGGGCGGCGATGGTCTTCTGGAACGAGGCCGGGTCGCGCTCGTAATAGGCCGGGTCAGCAATGTTGTTCTCCAGCCGTGAGATCGAGGCGTTCACCGCCTCGATCTTCTTCGGCAGCGATTCCAGCGCAAATTTCTGCTTGAACGACAGTTTCTTTGCTGGACCCTTCGGCGCAGCTGCTTCGGTCCTGGCTGCCACCGCCACTTCGCTGGTCTCCGCCTTTGGCCGCGCCTTGCGGTCGTCCAGCCTGGTGCCGCCGCGCTGCGCAAGCATGTCGGAATAGCCGCCGGCATATTCGATCCAGCGGCCGCCGCCGTCCGGCGCGATCAGGCTGGTCACGGTGCGGTCGAGGAAATCGCGGTCGTGGCTGACCAGGATGACGGTGCCGGCAAAACCGGCGACCAGTTCCTGCAGCAGTTCCAGTGTCTCCATGTCGAGATCGTTGGTCGGCTCGTCGAGCACCAGCAGGTTTGCCGGCCGCGCCAGCACACGGGCGAGCAGCAGCCGCGCCCGCTCGCCGCCCGAAAGCTCGCGCACCGGCGTGCGCGCCTGTTCCGGCTTGAACAGAAAATCCTTCATGTAGGAGACGACGTGGCGCTGCTCGCCGTTGATGACAAGGTTCTCGCCGCGGCCGTCGGTGAGATACTGCGCCAGCGTCTCTTGCGGATCGACCGCCTCGCGCTTCTGGTCGAGCGTGGCGATCTCCAGATTGGTGCCGAGCCGCACCGTGCCTGAGTTCGGCTTCAATTCGCCGGTCAGCATCTTCAGCAGCGTCGTCTTGCCTGCGCCGTTCGGGCCGACCAGGCCGACGCGGTCGCCGCGCTGGATGCGGGTCGAGAATCCCTTGACCACGGTGAGATCGCCAAAGCTCTTCTCGATGTTCTTGGCCTCGATCACCAGCTTGCCGGATTCGGCGGCGTCGCTGGCCACCATGGTCGCCGCACCTTCGGCGCCGCGATGACCGCGAAAGCGCTGGCGCATGGTCTGCAGTTCGCCGAGCCGGCGCATGTTGCGCTTGCGCCTTGCCGTGACGCCGTAGCGCAACCAGTGCTCCTCGCGCACGATCTGGCGGCCAAGCTTGTGCTGCTCGCGCTCTTCTTCCTCCAGCACCGTATCGCGCCATTCCTCGAAATGGCCAAAGCCCTTGTCCAGCCTGCGGGTCTGGCCGCGATCGAGCCAGACGGTGGCGCGCGATACGCGCTCGAGGAAGCGGCGGTCGTGCGAGATGACGATCAGCGCCGAAGAGGTGCGGGCAAGCTCCTCCTCCAGCCACTCGATGACCGACAGGTCGAGATGGTTGGTCGGCTCATCAAGGAGGAGAATGTCGGGCTCCGGCGCCATGACCCGGGCAAGGGCAGCACGGCGCGCCTCGCCGCCGGAGAGATCGTTAGGCTGCTCCTCGCCGGTCAGGCCGAGATGCTCCATCAGATAGGTGGCGCGGTAGGGATCGTCGGCGGGTCCGAGCCCCGCCTCGACATAGGCGCGGACGCTGGCGAAACCATCCATGTCCGGCATTTGCGGCAGGTAGCGCACTGTCGCCGAAGGCTGGCGGAACACCTCGCCGTCCTGCGGCTCGATCAATCCCGCAGCGATCTTGAGCAACGTCGACTTGCCCGAGCCGTTGCGGCCGACCAAAGCAATCTTGTCGCCCGCCGACGCCGTCAGCTCCGCCCCGTCGAGCAGCGGCGTGCCACCGAAGGTCAGTTTTATCCCGTCGAGATTGAGAAGTGGCGGCGCCATGTCAGCTTTCAGGTAAGGGGAATGGGTGGGCGAGCAACAACGCGCGGCCGCTGCCCAGCGCGATTTCGAGCCGGCCCTTGACCTCATTGGAAATGGTCAGTGACGAGCCGAATGCCACCTCGACATGGTTCAGCGGCCATTTGGCGCCGGTCACGGTCAGGCCGGCAAGGTCGGAGAAGCCGAGAATCGAAAACAGCATACCGTCGGCGTAGTCGAAGCCGGCCTTTCCGCGAAGCAAGGGGATGCCTTCTTGTGCGCCGCTGGTCAAAAGCACCTCTGTCCCTGCCTCAGCCAGCCGGACGCCGAGTGCCAAGTGAAGGAAGGGGTGGTCGGTGCGCTTGCCGCCGAACGCGCCGGCGAGCACGAGGCTGGTCGCGCCGCGTTCGAGCGCGGCGGCGATAGCCAGTTCGCCGTCGGTCTTGTCCTTTTCTGCCGGAAACACCTGGCGGGGCACGGCGGCCAGTTCGTCCGGCAAATCCGCCGGCACCGAATCGAAGTCGCCGACCCAGAGTTCCGGCGTCAGGCGCAGCGTCTGGGCATGGCTGATGCCGGCGTCGGCGGCGATGACACGGGAGCCTTCGACCTGGCGGTCGAGCAGCGGCGTGCGGATTAGATCGCCGCCAAGCAGGATGGTGAATTTGCTCATATGCGTGGCCCTTACCAGCCCTGCTTGCGAAACGGAAGGCCGCGTTCCCGGATGCTCGGCAAACTTCCGCTTGCGCCGCACTTGGGCCGGGCCTATGTGTCGAAACGCTCTAACGGGGTGCTGGACGCGATCTTCGCGGGCCAGCTGAGAGGCAACCATGCCAACCCGCTGAACCTGATCCGGTTTGTACCGGCGGAGGGATTAGACGTTTCGGACAGCCCGACGCCTCAATTCCTTTCAACACCAACGAAGGAGGCGCCGATGCGCACGTTTTTATACACTCTTGTTTCGGCAGTGCTGCTTGCGGCGTCCGTTCTCGCCGGCACCGGGCCAGCATCCGCGCAGGAAAAACTCACCGTGTATACCTATGAGAGCTTCACCGCCGACTGGGGTCCTGGCCCCGCGGTGAAGAAGGCCTTCGAGGCCGAATGCGGCTGTACTCTCGAATTCGTCGCGGTCGCCGACGGCGTCGCCCTGCTCAACCGCGTCAGGCTGGAAGGGGCCGCTACCAAGGCCGATATCGTGCTAGGGCTCGACACCAATCTGACGGCGGAAGCCAAGGCCACCGGCCTGTTTTCGCCGCATGGTGCCGTCATGGATGTCAATGTGCCGGGCGGCTGGAGCGACGATGTTTTCGTGCCGTTCGACTATGGCTATTTCGCCGTCGTGTACGACACCGAAAAGCTGAAGACCCCGCCGAAGAGCCTGAAGGAATTGGTCGAGGGCGATGCCGATGAGAAGATCGTCATCCAGGATCCACGCACCTCGACGCCCGGTCTCGGCCTGCTGTTGTGGGTGAGGTCGGTCTATGGCGACAAGGCCCCGGAAGCCTGGGCCAAGCTTAAGGCAAAGGTGCTCACCGTGACGCCGGGCTGGAGCGAGGCCTACGGCCTCTTCACCAAGGGCGAGGCGCCGATGGTGCTGTCCTACACCACCTCGCCGGCCTACCACATGGTCGCCGAAAACACCGAGCGCTATCAGGCGGCGTCCTTCGAGGAAGGCGAATATCTGCAGATCGAGGTCGCTGGCATCACCACCAAGGGCGCGAAGAATCCATTGGCGAAACAGTTCCTGACTTTCATGACCGGGCCGAAATTCCAGGATGTCATCCCAGAGACCAACTGGATGTTTCCTGCCGGCAAAACTGACAAGCCGCTCAATCCGGCCTTCGACAAGCTCGTCAAGCCGACCAAGACTTTGCTGTTCAGTCCCGAAGAGGTGGCCGCCAACCGCAAGGCCTGGGTCGACGAATGGCTGTCGGTGATGAGCGAGTAGGGCTTAGATTTCTGCATGGTGTTCGCTCCACGCCAACCCCCTCTGTCCTGCCGGCCATCTCCCCCGCAAGGGGGGAGATCGGCAGCTTCGCCGCCCCGCTCACCCCCACTGTTGTGGAGATGGGCGAACGCGGCCGAGTGCTCAATCTCCCCCCTTGCGGGGGAGATGGCCGGCAGGACAGAGGGGGGTGGGCGGGAACTCGGCCTCAGCCATATTTTCTGCTTCGACGATCGTTGAACCAGGCAGGGCGGCATGCATACTGGATATCCTGCCGATCCCCGCGTCACCGCCGGCACCATTGCGCTTGCCGCTGTTGCGCTGCTGATCGGCGGAGCGTTCGCCGGGCTCATCCTTGAAGCTACACGCGATCCGTCCGGCGCCGCGTCGGCCTTCGATTCCTACCTCTTCCGCATCGCCCGTTTCACGCTGTGGCAGGCTTTGCTGTCGACACTGCTTTCCGTCGTGCCGGCGCTGTTCGTTGCGCGGGCGCTGTCGCGGCATCCGCGCTTCTTTGGTCGCGGCCTGATCCTGCAGCTCTTCGCCGTGCCGCTTGCGCTGCCGGCCATCGTCGCCGCACTCGGCATTCTGGCTCTCTATGGCCGTGCCGGCTATTTCGCCGGCGTGCTCACCGCGATTGGCGGTCAGGGCTGGCCGGGCATATACGGCCTGTCCGGCATCCTCGTAGCCCATGTCTTCTTCAATCTGCCGCTGGCGACGCGGCTGTTCCTCGAGGCGCTGGCGACAGTGCCGGCCGACCAGTGGCGGCTGGCGAGCCAGCTCGGCATGGGCGCCAGACCCGCATTCCGGTTGATCGAATGGCCGACGCTGCGTGCGGCACTGCCGGGCGTCGCCGGGCTTGTCTTCATGCTCTGCATCACATCCTTTACCATCGTGCTCACGCTGGGCGGCGGGCCGCGCGCGACGACACTGGAGGTCGCCATCTATCAGGCGCTGCGTTTCGATTTCGATCCTGCCCGCGCGGCGACGCTGACACTGCTGCAGATCGCGCTGACCTTCATCGTGGTGCTTGCTTTGATGCGGCTTGGCGCCAACACCGTCGGCGACGCCAACCTGCCGGTGGCACCGCGCCGGTATCTTTCGGCTGGTACGGCCGAGACCGTGCTGAACGCAGCATTGATCGTTCTGGCATTGCTGTTCGTCGCCGGGCCGATGGCGGCCACGGTGACGTCAGGCCTTGGCGCCGATCTCGGCCGGCTGGCGGCCGAGCGCGCGGTGCGGCAGGCAACGCTGACCAGCGCCGTGCTCGCCTTGCTGGCGGCGCTGCTTTCAGTGGCGCTGTCGCTGTCGCTCGTCATGGCACGACGGGCGCTGGCCTTGAGGCGTCGCGTCGACGCCAAGACGCTGCTCGAATACGCCACCGATACCGGCGCCGGCTTCGTCCTCGTCGTGCCGCCCATCGTCATCGGCGCCGGCTGGTTCCTTCTCCTGCGTACTTTCAGCGATGTCTTTGCCATCGCCCCTGTCATGGTCGTCGCCGTCAACGCGGTGATGGCGATGCCGTTTGCCATCCGCGCCATTCGCCCCGGCTATGATGCGGCGAGCGAACGCCACGAACGGCTCTGCTTGCTGCTTGGCATTTCGGGCTGGGACCGGTTCCGGCTGGTCGACTGGCCGTCGCTGCGGCGGCCGCTCGCCACCGGTTTCGCGTTCGCGATGGCTTTGTCGCTCGGCGATCTCGGCGTCATTGCTATGTTCGGCAGCGACTCACTGGAGACGCTGCCGTATCTCTTGCTGTCGCGCATGGGCAGCTACCGCACTATGGACGCGGCAGGCCTGGCATTGCTGCTCGGCCTGGTCTGTCTCGCGCTTGTCCTGGCCGCGGACTGGCTGGGACGGGGGAAAAAATCATGACGCTCAACAGTAAAGACGGTACGGCTGTGCGGCTGGAAAGGATCTCGTTCAGCTATGGCGACGCACCGTTTTTACTCGATGTCGAGTTCGCCGCCTCGAAGATCACCGCCATCATGGGGCCGAGCGGCTCGGGAAAATCGACGCTGCTCAATCTGGTGGCCGGCTTCGAGGCGCCGCAATCGGGCCGCGTGCTGATCGGCGGCGCCGATTTCGGCGCCAAACCGCCTTCGGCGCGTCCGGTGTCGATGGTGTTCCAGGAAAACAATCTCTTTGCCCATCTTTCGGTCGAGCGAAATGTCGGCCTTGGCCGCTCGCCGTCGCTCAGGCTGACCGAGGCCGACCACGCTGCAATCGCCGCGGCGCTTAAGCGCGTTGGCCTTGCCGGCAAGCAACAGCGCCTCCCGCACGAACTCTCTGGTGGTGAGCGGCAGCGAGTCGCGCTCGCCCGCGTCCTAGTGCGAGACCGGCCGGTGCTCTTGCTCGACGAACCGTTCGCCTCGCTCGGACCGGCCTTGCGCGACGACATGCTCGATCTGGTAGCCGGCGTCCATGCGGAGCGGCACATGACGGTGCTGTTCGTCACGCACCAGCCGGAGGATGCCCACCGTATCGGCCAGGACATGGTGTTCCTGGACAATGGCACGGTTGCCGCAACCGGGACCGTCGCCGATTTTTTTACTAAGGCTGGACCGGAAGCCTTCCGGCGCTATATCGGTGCAGGTCCGTTTGGCGCCGGATCACGAGATGTTGCCCGGAAGCGGACATAATTTACGGCCAAACCGGCTTCAGGCGATGTGGTGCTTGCTTGCCATGGTCAAACTAGTGTGGCTAGGTCCTCCGATACTGGTCCGGCATAGGTTGTGATTTGCCACTACGGTGCCATGCGTGCTCGTGGGCGCGAAGGACGCTGTGGCAGTTGATTTTGCGCATGATCCTTTCTGGAAATCGATGCCCGATTTTCGGGGCCATGTGCTGAGACCCGAAAGGAAGCTGTTCTGCCGACCGGCACCGACAGAGTGAGAAGGAAACCGCTGGCGCGCGTCCTCGCGCTGGCCGGCTTTGCCATGGCGCTGGCAAGCTGCCAGATGTTCACGCCTCCGGACGTTCAGGAATCCGGCTTCCAGCCTTCCAGCAAACCGATCACGGTCGACAATGTCGCCGCCAACAGCAAGCTCGCCGAAATGGCGAAGGCGCAGCACCCGCGCATCCTCGCCACCTATGGCGGGGAGTATTCCGATCCCAAGCTCGAGCGCATGGTCGCCAAAGTCGTCGGCAGCCTGACCGTGGTGTCGGCCAACCCGAGCCAGACCTATCGCATCACGATCCTCAATTCGCCCAACGTCAATGCTTTCGCACTGCCGGGCGGCTATCTCTACATCACGCGCGGCCTGTTGGCGCTGGCCAACGATTCGGCCGAGCTCGCCGCGGTCATCGCGCATGAGATGGGCCACGTCACCGCGAACCACGGCTTGCAGCGCCAGCAGCTCGAGGCCGAGGAGGGGTTTGCAACCAAGGTCGTCTCTGACGTGCTCGGCGACAGCCCGACCGCCAAGGCGGCACTGATCCGCGGCAAGCTGCGGCTTGCCCAGTTCTCGCGCAATCAGGAGCTGGAGGCCGATGGCATCGGCATCAAGTCGATCGGCGAGGCGGGCTTCGATCCCTTTGCCGCCGGCCGCTTCCTGCAGTCCATGTCGGCCTACACCGATTTCCGCTCGATTAGCGGCGCCACCGACGCCAGCCTCGACTTCCTGGCGACGCACCCCAACACGCCGCAGCGCATCGACCTCGCGCAGCGTCACGCCCGCCAGTTCGGCGCGCCCGGCGTCGGCACGCGCGACCGCGACCCATTCCTCGCCGGCATAGATGGCCTGCTCTATGGCGACACGCCGGAGGAGGGCTATGTGCGTGGCGAAACCTTCCTGCATCCGGGGCTCGGCGTGTCGTTCTCGGTGCCCGATGGCTTCATTATCGACAACTCGGCCGCGGCGGTGACGGCAACCGGGCCAGGCGACATAGCGATCCGCTTCGACGGCGTTTCGATCGACAAGAGCCGCTCGCTGACCGACTACATCCGCAGCGGCTGGGTGGCCGGTCTCGACGAAAGCAGCGTGCGCCAGGAAACGATCAACGGCAACGAGGCGGCGACGGCGCATGCCAGTGCCGAGGGCTGGCAGTTCGACATCGCGGTGATCCGCGCCGGCGGCCAGGTCTACCGGCTGTTGACGGCTGCCCCCTCCGCCAGCACCTCGCTGGATGCCGTGGCGCGCGCGGTCAGCGGCTCCTTCCGTATCTTGAGCGCGGCCGAGAAAGCGGCGCTGAAGCCGCTGCATATCCGCGTCGTCACGGTGCGGCCCGGACAGACCATGGGGTCGCTCGCCGCGCAGATGGTCGGCGTCGACCGCAAGCTCGACCTGTTCAGGGTGCTCAATGCAATGTCGCCCGGCGCAGCCGTTTCGGCCGGCGATAAGGTCAAGATCATCACCGACAAATAAGAGTCAGGCGGCTGTCGCTAGAAACTCGGGGTTTTGCTTCACCAGCGCTATCTTGAGCTTTTCCATGGCGCGGGCCTCGATCTGGCGGACGCGCTCCTTGGAGATGCCGAGCGCCTCGCCGAGTGCTTCGAGCGTCGCGCCCTCGTCGCTCAGCCGGCGCTCCTCGATGATCCTGAGCTCGCGGGCATTGAGCGCGCCGAGCGCCGTTTTCAGCCAGACCGAGCGGCGTTCGACATCGATCGTGTCGCCCACGACCTCGTCTGGCAAAGGATCGTCCGAAACCAGGAAATCCATTCGCTCGGTGGCGCCCGCATCGTCGGCGAGCGGCTGGTTGAGCGAGCTATCCGGTGCCGAAAGGCGGGAGTCCATCATCGCCACGTCGGCCTCCGAGACGCCGAGCGCGACCGACACCTCGCGGTAGAGCGAGGTATTCGAGATCGGCTCGGCACCGTTAGCCAAGCGGGCGCGCAGGCGCCGCAAATTGAAGAACAACGCCTTTTGCGCCGAACTGGTGCCGCCGCGCACGATCGACCAGTTGCGCAGGATATAGTCCTGCATCGAGGCGCGGATCCACCACGTCGCGTAGGTCGAAAACCGCACCTCGCGCTCCGGTTCGAAGCGGGCCGCCGCCTCCAGCAGGCCGACATGGCCTTCCTGGACCAGGTCGCCCAAGGGCAGACCATAGTGGCGGAATTTCGAGGCCATGGAAATGACCAGCCGCATATGTGCCATGGCGATTTGGTGCAGCGCCTGCTGGTCGTTGTCTTCCTTCCAGCGCAACGCGAGAAGATGCTCTTCGTCGCGCTCGAGATAGGGGGCTTTCATCGCCGCGCGGACCATGGTTCGCCCTGCCGTATCTTCCATCATGCCACGCTCCCTGTTCCGGGCGTTGCGGTGCGATCACTCGACCCTGAGCTGGCATCGTGGTTGAATTGGCGACGCCGCGCCCTACAACAGCCAAGAACGTGCCACGCGAGTGAATGGTTCCGCCGCTGATGTCGCGCGGATTGCACTGTCCGAAAGCTCGCTACGCGGTCGGTTGGCGTGACTCGATGTGGTTTTGAGAATTGGATTTCGAAAGCGTCTCATTTTTGAAATCTGGTTCCTTATTTCGCCAGCCTGCATCTGTCAGTTTCCGGCGCTCACAAATGCGCCGGACGCCGGCCAATGACGGGATCACAGAAAAATGAAATGGCTCAAATCGCTTATCGTCGCCGGAACACTGCAGGTACTGGTCGTCACAACAGGCCATGCCGGCGCCAACCTCGATCAGATCAAGCAGGCCGGTGTCTTCAAGATCGGCACGGAAGGTACCTATGCCCCCTTCACCTATCATGATGCCTCGGGCGCATTGGTCGGCTTCGACGTCGAGATCGCCAAGGCGATCGCCGAGCGCCTCGGCGTCAAGGCCGAATTCCTCGAAGGCAAATGGGATGGGCTGATCGCCGGCCTCGACGCCAAGCGTTATGACGCCGTCATCAACCAGGTCGGTATCACCGAGGAGCGCAGGGCCAAGTATGATTTCTCCGATCCCTACATCGCTTCCAAGGCGGTGCTGATCGTGCGCGGCGACAATACCGATATCAAGGGCTTTGCCGACCTCAAGGGCAAGAAGGCGGCGCAGTCGCTGACTTCGAATTTCGGCAAACTCGCCGAAACGAACGGCGCCGAGCTCGTCGGCACCGATGGTTTCGACCAATCGATCCAGCTGCTTCTTACCGGCCGCGCCGACGCCACCATCAACGACAGCCTGTCCTTCCTCGATTTCAAGAAGCACAAGCCCGACGCCAATGTGAAGATCGCCGCGCAGGAAGAAAACGCCGACTATTCCGGCGTCCTCGTGCGCAAGGGCGATCCGGAACTGGTCGCCGCCATCAATCAGACGCTGGCCGATATCAAGGCCGACGGCACGTACCAGAAGATCGCCGACACCTATTTCGGCCAGGATGTTTCGAAGTAAGCACGTTTCAGAGAGCGGGCCGGTTGGCGGCCCGCATGGCAAGTATCGCGGCGAGCCGTCTTTGACGGCCGCCGCTTTTCGCGTGATATGACGACCGAATGATCGCGTCTCGATGCTGCCGGGCCGGTTCTGGGCGGCAATCTCGCAAGGAGGGTTTTCGTGCCGCACTGGCTGCAATTGATGCTGGACTCGTTGCCCACGTTGCTGTGGGCCGCGCTGATCTTCACCGTGCCGCTGACGCTGCTGTCGTTCGCCTTCGGCCTCTTCGTGGGATTGATCGCGGCGCTTGTCCGACTGTTCGGCCCGAAGCCGCTGGTCGCCGTGGTCCGCTTCTACGTCTGGATCTTCCGCGGCACGCCACTTCTGGTGCAGCTCTTCCTGATCTTCTACGGCTTGCCTTCGGTCGGCATCCTGCTCGACGCTTTTTCAGCCGCGTTGATCGGCTTCACGCTCAACATCGGCGCCTATACATCGGAGATCATCCGCGCGGTCATAGGCTCGGTGCCAAAGGGGCAGTGGGAGGCGGCCTATTCGATCGGCATGACCTGGAGCCAGGCAATGCGGCGTACAATACTGCCGCAGGCCGGCCGCGTCGCGGTGCCACCGCTGTCCAACACCTTCATCTCGCTGGTCAAGGATACATCGCTGGCCGCCGCCATCACCGTGCCGGAGATGTTCCAGGCGGCGCAGCGCATCGTCGCTACCACCTATGAGCCGCTGATCCTCTATGTCGAGGCGGCGGCTCTCTATCTGGGGCTGAGCTCCGTGCTCTCGGCATTGCAGACGCGCCTGGAAAAGCGGCTCAACCGCTATGGCGGCTTTCTGGAGGCGCGCTCATGATCGGTCTCACCGACATCGAGAAGCGCTTCGGCGACAACCTTGTGCTGAAGGGCGTGACTGTCACGATCGAGGAAGGCAGCGTCACCGCCCTTGTCGGCCCCTCGGGCGGCGGGAAAAGCACGCTTCTGCGCTGCATCAACCTGCTCGAGATCCCGACTTCGGGCACAGTGCGCATCGGTGACGACGCGCTCGAATTCCATCCCGGCGGCAAGGTTTCCGGCAGGGCCATCCAGCGCCTGCGGCTGCAGACGGGCATGGTGTTCCAGAATTTCCAGCTGTTCCCACACCGCACCGCGATCGAAAATGTCATGGAGGGGCTGGTGACGGTGCTGAAATGGCCGGTCGAGCGAGCGCGCGAGCGGGCGCTCGCTCTGCTCGAAAAGGTCGGGATGGCACACAAGGCCGATGCTTGGCCGGCGACGCTGTCAGGCGGCCAGCAGCAACGCGTGGCGATCGCCCGGGCGCTGGCGCCGTCGCCGAAAGTGCTGCTGTGCGACGAGCCGACCTCGGCGCTCGATCCGGAACTGGCGCAGGAGGTGGTCGACGTGCTCAGCCAACTCGCGCGCGAGGGCACCACCATGGTGATGGCGACGCACGACCTGCGCCTCGCATCGAAAATCGCGCAGGAGGTGGTGTTCCTCGACGCTGGCGCTATCGTTGAGAAAGGCCCCGCCGCTGTTTTGTTCAGCAATCCGGAGCGCCAGCGGACCAAGCGGTTCATCGCGACGCTGAAACAGGAAGCGGAGAAGGAAGGCGGCGGCGAAGGTTAATGCGTGCCGCCCAAAAAGCGCGTAGCGGTTTTGGGTGACGATCACCCGGAAACAAAAAACCCGGCGCGAGGTCGGGTTTTTCAAAATTCGAAGGCGAAAAGCGCTCAGGCTGCTTCTTCCTGCTCGGCTTCTTCGTTGTCGGCCTTGGCGCCGCGCTTCGGACCCTTGTTGAGGTTCACTTCGATGAGGCGCACCGCTTCGGTTTCCGACATACGGTTGACGGCCGCGATCTCGCGCGCCATGCGGTCGAGTGCCGCCTCATAAAGCTGGCGCTCGGAATAGGACTGCTCCGGCTGGTTGTCGGCGCGGTAGAGGTCGCGCACCACTTCCGAGATCGAGATCAGGTCGCCGGAATTGATCTTCGCGTCATATTCCTGCGCGCGGCGCGACCACATGGTGCGCTTGACGCGGGCGCGGCCCTGCACGACCTTCAGCGCGCGATCGACATAATCTTCTTCCGACAGCTTGCGCATGCCAATGGAGGTCGCCTTGGCAACCGGAACCTTCAGGCGCATCTTGTCCTTCTGGAAGTCGATGACGAACAGTTCCAGCTTGTGGCCCGCAACTTCCTGCTCGTCGATCGAGACGATCTGGCCGACGCCATGCGCCGGATAGACGATGTACTCGCCGGTCTTAAAACCGTGACGCGCTGCGCTGGACTTCTTCTGCGGGGTGATTGTTGCCATTACGCCATGAACTCCTTGGTGTGGTACCGGCATTCTGCCGGCCGAACTCGCGCGATCGGGTAACCGATCATTAGCCGCACAACTATGAAGCCACCGGAAAAGCCGCGGCCGGCAAACCGCATAATTGCGACGGCCTGCCCCAGATCACTCTGGTCCGGATTGAGAAATTCACCTTTCAGTGATTTGGGGCGTTTGCGCCATAAATCGACGTTGTGTCACCGGCATGTTTGGTTGATGTAGCACAAAAAGTCGGAAGAATCAAGGTTTTGCTGCACGCGCGAAGGCCATGCGTCATCGCCGCCTGTCAAGGCGGTTAATGTGCCGTGCCTATTACGCGGCGTCATGCTGGCTGAATCAGCGGTCTTGTCAGTCGCCTTCGCCGGGCTCGGCGGAGAAATATTTCTCGAACTTGCCGGCCTCGCCATCAAAGGATTTGGCGTCGGCCGGAGGCTCCTTCTTGGCGGTGATGTTGGGCCATTTGTCAGCGTATTCGGTGTTGATCTGCAGCCATTTGTCGAGGCCCGGCTCGGTGTCCGGTTTGATCGCGTCGGCCGGGCATTCCGGTTCGCAGACGCCGCAGTCGATACACTCGTCGGGATGGATGACGAGCATGTTCTCGCCTTCGTAGAAACAGTCGACCGGACAGACCTCGATGCAGTCCATGTATTTGCATTTTATGCAATTGTCGGTCACGACATAGGTCATCGGTCGGCTCCGGGACGTCCCGTTTTTGTTAGGCTTTTTGGTGAGGTAACGTCTTTACCCGCCGCTTGCAAGGGCAGCCATTGCGCGCGATACCGGTGTTTCCGGAATGGAACTCCAGAGGGCTATGCGGCGAAACCCGGTTATGCGTCAGTCGTCGCCGAACAGCCGGTCGGTCTCCCGGCGTTCCTTCTTGGTCGGGCGGCCGCTGCCGGCATCGCGCAGCGCGGGGATCGCATCGCCAACGGCTTCGCCCTTCGGCGCGGGTGGCGGCGACATATCCTCGTAGAGCGTGCGCGCTTCCTCTGCGGGGCCGCGCCGGATCCCGGTGCCGAGCACTTTCCAGACGAAGATGCGCCGCTCGAGAGTGATGGTCAGGACGTCGCCGGCCCGGACCAGATCGGAGGCCTGCGCTGCTTTGTCGCGATTGATGCGGACGCGTCCGGCCACCACCAGCTTCGCTGCCAGCGAGCGCGATTTCACCGCACGCGAAAAGAACAGCCATTTGTCAATGCGCTGGCGGGCATCAGTGACCATCGGAGCGAGCGAACTTACTTCTTCAGCTGGTCGCGCAACGCGGCGAGCTTGGCGAATGGAGAATCCGGGTCGAAGCGCACGGGACGCTCCTCGCGAGGCTTAGGCTGGAACGCGGGCTTTCCACCTGGCGCGCCACCCTTGCCGTCTTGCCTGCCGCCCTTCCAGTCAGGCCGGCTTTCGCGACGATCGGAACGCTCGCCCTGCGGCTTGCCATCGCGCCGCTCTCCCGTCTCGCCCTGGGGCTTGGGCTTGAATTTGCTGCGATCGAAGCGCGGCTTGCCGTCGCCGTCGCGGCGTCCTTCGTGGGCGGGCCGGCTGCCTGGAGCGCCGGCCGGTTGTCCGCCGGTGGCATCTGCCGGTGCGTCGCCACGGCCATCGCGCGCGGCTTGCCCGCTGCGCGGGCGATTGTCCCTGTCACGGGACCGGTTGTCGTGGTGGCGGTGGCGCGGACGCTGGTCGAAGCGGCCCTGCCGCCACAACAGGATGGGTTTTGGCTCTTCGGCCTCTTTCTCGGCCTCTGGAGCACCCTCGCCGGTGGCGGCCTCCGCCGCCGCGGCAGGTTCGGCCGATATCGCTTCCGTTGCGGGCGAGGCTTCGGAAGCCGGTTCCGCCGGTGCGACCTCAACCTCGGCGGCTTCGGGTTCTGCCTCTGGCCGAGCCGCTGATACCGCAGGCACTTCAGCTGCAGGCAGCTCCTCTTCCGTGACCTCACTCTGAGTTTCCAGCTGAGCTTCCGCGACAGGTTCCGCTTCGGTGGCGGGTTCCGCGGGAACTTCGGCTGCTGCCTCTGCCACGGCAGCCGCATCCGCACCCGAACTCTCGGCCGGCGCCTCGGCAGCTGCGTCCGCAATCGCGGCTGCCGCTGCCTTGGCCTGCTCGGCTTGCTCTTCCGCCGCCTGCTTGGCCGCGGCGGCTTCACGCGCGGCATTGTCCTGTGCCTCGAGCCGCGCCCTCACCTCGACCGCCGGCTTCGGCTCCGCCCGGTAGCCGAGGCCCTTCAAAATCTCTTCCATGTCGTCGGCCGTGGCGCCGAGGATCGACATCATCGGCGGCGTCACCATGAAGGACTGACCGTCATAGGCGCCGTCGGGGCGCTGGCCGAGGCCCGGCTTCCAGTTGGTTGCGGGCCGGATCAGGTCGGCCAGCCGTTCAAGGATGTCGACGCGCACCGCGCGACGGCCGAGATTGCGGTAGCCGCCCAGTTTGTAGAAGGCCTTGTCGAAGGTGGGATCGATGACCACCGAGGTGCGGCCGGAGGCCAGCGCGTGAACCACGTCGCCAAAGCCGGGCTTGTCCTTGCCGTCGTTTCTCAGCGCCCACAACAGCGTCACCAGTCCGGCCGGGGCCGGCTTGATCAGCGCGGGCACGAAGACGTGGTAGGCGCCGAAGCGCACGCCGAGCCGGCGAAGGGCGGCGCGGCCTTCCTGATCGAGCGACTTCATCTCCTCGGCGATGTCGCGGCGATTGATGAGGCCGAAATGCTCGACGAGCTGGAAGGCGATGCCGCGGCCGATGCCGGTGATCTGCTCAGCGTTCTTGAGGTCGACCAGCGGCTTCAGCAGGGACTCGATCTGGAAATTGACGAAGCGCTCGGCGCGCGCCGCGACCTTGTCGCGGGCGGGGCCGGTGAGCTGCTCGTCGGCCAGCAGCACAAGGCGCGGCTTCAACGGCTCCTCGCCGGCGACCAGCGTGCCGATCGGCGCGCCGATCCAGCGCAGCGTGCCATCGGAGCCGAGCGCGATGTCGCCATTGGCCGAGGCGCCGAAGCGTTCGGCCCGCGCCTCGAATTCGGCTGCAAGCGCCTTCTGGGCTGCTGTGCGCACCGCCTTGGCGTCCTCGCCGCCGGCGCTCTGGTCGGCGGTGAAGCGGAACCCCTGCAACTCGCCGACATGATGGCCTTCGACGAGGACGGTTCCGGTTGGACTGATTTCGGCTTCAGGCATGGTATTTTCTCTAAGGCGCCGCATGAGGACGGAAGTCCTGCGGTCTACGAAGCGTTTCGTCAACCGCTCATGCAGCGCATCCGACAATCTGTCCTCGATTTCGCGCGTCTTTTCCTGCCAGTGTGCCTGATCGGCCAGCCAGCCGGGCCGGTTGGAAACGAAAGTCCAGGTGCGGATCTGGGCGATCCGGTGCGACAGCGTGTCGATGTCGCCCTCGGTGGTGTCGGCACGGCGCACCTGCTCGGCCATGTAATTCTCGTCGACATGGCCATGCCTGGCAAGGTCCATATAGATCGAGGCGATCAGGTCGGCATGCTGGGCCGGCGCGATCTTCCTGTAGTCGGGAAGGGCGCAGGCCTCCCATAACAGCGCCACGCGTTTGGCGTCGGTGGCAAGCGCCCGGATGTCTTCATCGCGGGACAGATGTTCGAGCGCCTGCGCATCCACGGCGGGCAACGCGCGCGTCAGGCCTTCAACCGGCGCGTTGGTCTCGATCGAGCGCTTCAGCGCGTCGAGGTTGACGAAATCGAAACGCGCGGTGCGCCATTGCAGCACCTTCACCGGGTCGAAATCATGCGCTTCGATCTTCTTGACCAGTTCCTCGTCCAGCGGATCGACCTGGCCGGTGACGCCGAAGGTTCCGTCGCGCAAGTGCCGGCCGGCGCGGCCGGCGATCTGGCCGAGCTCGGCCGCGGTCAGATTGCGGTATTGGTAGCCGTCGAACTTGCGGTTCTGGGCGAAGGCGACATGATCGAGATCGAGGTTGAGGCCCATGCCGATCGCATCGGTGGCGATCAGATAGTCGACATCACCCGATTGGAACAGCGCCACCTGCGCGTTGCGGGTGCGGGGCGATAGCGCGCCGAGCACAACGGCCGCACCGCCCTGCTGGCGGCGGATCAGTTCGGCGATCGCATAGACCTCATCGGCGGAAAAGGCGACGATCGCCGTGCGTCGCGGCAGGCGGGTGAGCTTCTTCGAGCCGGCATAGGCGAGATGCGACAGCCGTGGCCGCGTCACCACCGACACGCCCTTCAGCAGACGCTGGAGGATGCCGTGCATGGTGGCTGCGCCGAGCAGCAGTGTCTCCTGGCGGCCGCGCAGATGCAGGATGCGGTCGGTGAAGATGTGGCCGCGCTCGAGATCGCCGGCCAGCTGGACCTCGTCGATGGCAACGAAGGCGGCGTCGGTCTCGCGCGGCATGGCTTCCACGGTGCAGACCGAATATCTGGCGCCGTCGGGCTGGATCTTCTCCTCGCCGGTAATGAGCGCCACCTTGTGAGCACCGACCTTCTCGCAGACGCGTGAATAAACCTCGCGGGCGAGCAGCCTGAGCGGCAGGCCGATAATGCCGCTTTCATGCGCCACCATGCGCTCGATGGCGAGATGGGTCTTACCGGTGTTGGTCGGCCCGAGCACGGCGGTCACATCGCGGCCCGACAGGATCAGCGGTTCAGTGTGTTTCGGCTGGATGTTCATCGACCTGGAAATAAGGCTCTCTGCCTCGCGTTGTCGGGAGCGCGCCCCGTTCTGGCGCGTGTGACAAGCGACACATAGGGATTTCGGGCGCGAAGCGAAAGCGGAATGTTCCGACGGCAGATCGAAGGCTCTCGTCTGGTGTTGTCAAACGGTCCTGATTTAACAGTTAGAACGAGTCTGGAACGAATCGGCTACGAATCGCTGACTCTCGCTGATTCAGGTTTTGTTCACGGCTATATCTGGATTTTTCGCCGGCGAGTCTCACCATATGCTGAATCGCCGAACTGGCCCGATTCATGCAGGACGGATGTAGCCGTTAACCTTTGCCGTCGAACGAGCGACGCAGGTCGGCGGGCGTCATCCAACATTTCGAAATCATTAATTTTTCCTAAACGCGCCTTAACGATTCGGGGATGTTCTCAGCCTTTGTCGTTAACCTTCCGCTCAAAGCCGGAACGAAACGGCGACGAATCAGCCTTGGCGGATGTTTCCCGGTTTGTTCACCCCAATATGTTGTGTCGTGAACAGGTTTTCCACCGGGTATCCACAGGCAGGAAAGAAGGTTTTGCACAGCTGCGCCGCCGCCGTTAACCTTTGCGTGCCGCTTCGGCACAGATCGGCGCCGCGTCCATCGGTCGACGCAGTCGCTGCACGAGGACCAGACCAAAAATCCTGAACGGCTGGTTCAAGACACTTCCTCTCCCACGGCATAGCGCTGCAAAGTAGGGCCGACGTTCTGGATAATTTCGTCGTGGGACAGGGCGACGACGGGCGGAAGCCGCAGCAGGTATCGGCACATCGCCAGACCCAGCAACTGGCTCGAAACGAGCCCGGCACGTCGACCCGCATCGGCGGGGTCAGCGACCGCCGCAACCACCGGCCTCACCTGGTTGGCAAATACGTCACGTAACTTTTCGGCGGCGAATTCGTTCGACGTCGCCGAACGCAGCAGAATTGCCATGCCAGGACCGCTGGCCGCGCCCTCCCAGATTTCGAGAAAACGCCTGATCAGCGTTTCACCGATGGTGCTTCGATCGATCACCCGCAGTGCCGGCAATTGCAGGTCGACGACCGCCGCCCTGGCGAACAGCTCGTCCTTGCTGCGGAAATAGCGGATCACCATGGCCGGATCGATCGAGGCCTGCGCTGCGACGTCGCGGATGGAGGCGCCGTCATAGCCGTGCTCGGCGAACAGGAGCCTCGCGGCCTCGAGGATTTGGGCGCGCGTGCGGTCCGACTTGCTGGGTTTCTTCGGCTGATTCTCGGTCATGAAATCAATATGCCAACGGCCGTTGACAAATGCAATGAGTTCGACTAGAAAGTCAACGATCGTTGACAAATGGAGAGAAAAAATGTTGCCCGATACAACCGAAGTCCTGATCATCGGCGCCGGCCCGACCGGCATGGCGCTGTCCATCGTGCTGCACCAGGCCGGTGTCGATCACGTTCTGATCGACAGGCTGGCGCAGGGCCTTCGGACCTCGCGGGCTGGCGTCATCCACGCCCAGACGCTGGAAACGCTGGAGCCTCTCGGCGTCACGCAGCGGCTAAGCGAACTTGCCCTGAAGCTGCAGAATTTCGCCATCCGCGACCGCAATCGGGCGCTGCTCAAGCTCGATTTCAGCAAGCTTCCGTCAAGGCATCCCTATCTGATGATGCTGTCTCAGAACCTGACCGAGCAGGTGTTCGCCGAACGGATCGCCGCCCTGGGCGGCGTGATTCACCGCATGGTCGAGGCCAAGGCGGTCGTTCAGGATGCTGACGGCGCGCGCGTGACGGTGGTCGAGAATGGCCGCGAGAGACCGATATCGGCACGCTATGTCGTTGGTGCCGACGGCATGCAAAGCCTGGTGCGCAGGTCGACCGGCATCGAGTTCGACGGCGCGGCCTATGACGCTTCGTTCGTACTCGCCGATGTTCGTCTCGACTGGCCGGTTGGGCCGACGGAAGTGTCGCTGTTCTTTGCACCGGCCGGGCTGGTGGTGGTGGCGCCGCTTCCGGACGGATCGTACCGGGTCGTCGCAACGATGGATGACGCACCGGAAAAGCCCGAAATCGCCGATATCCAGGCGCTGCTCGACAGCCGTGGACCGACCAAAGAAAGAACGCGGGTGCTCGAGCTATCGTGGAGTTCGCGTTTTCGCGTGCATCACCGCCTGGTCCGCTCGTACCGCAAGGACCGATTGTTCCTCATAGGTGATGCCGCTCACGTGCATAGCCCGGCGGGAGGGCAAGGCATGAACACCGGCATCATCGATGCGGTCGTGCTTGGCCAGTTGCTTGGCGACGTGGTGAACGGCGTGCGCCCGGAAGCGGAGCTCGACCTCTACGAAACACTGCGGCGCCCGGCGGCCCGAGAGGTGCTTGAACTGGCGGGCACGATGACAAACATGGCGCTTACCCGCAGTCCGGCTAAGCGGTTCGTCCGCAATCTCGTGCTTTCGGTGCTGAACCTCAACCCATTCTTGAAACGTCGCATCGCCTTGAAACTGTCAGGCCTCAGCCGGGCGCCGCTTGCCCGCCTGCCGGCACCTTTGCGCGAGCCGGGTCCGATCACCCAGACCAAGCCTGCAGCCGAACCAGGGCTGAAGCTCGTCGCCTGACCGCCGCGATTGTGCGGCTCCCAACCTCGGTCTTGGCCGTGTGGGCGTTGGGCCGGTACATCAGTTACCGGCCATGGGCCGACGCCTCAGGTGATGTACTGGCCGCCATTGGCGGAGATGGTCGAGCCGGTGATGAAGCCGGCATCGTCGGAAGCGAGGAAGACGACGCAGCGTGCGATCTCTTCCGGCTCGCCGAGGCGGCCGACCGGGATCTGCGGGATGACGCGCTCGTTGAGCACCTTCTCGTCCATCGCCCTGACCATCTCGGTGGCGATATAGCCGGGGCAGATGACATTGACGGTGATGCCGGCCCGCGCCCCTTCCTGGGCGAGCGCCTTGGTGAAGCCGATGTCGCCGGCCTTCGACGCCGAATAGTTGACCTGGCCGGTCTGGCCCTTCTGGCCGTTGATCGAGGAGATGGTGATGACGCGGCCGAACTTGCGGTCGCGCATGCCGCCCCACAGCGGGTGCGTCATGTTGAAGACGCCGGAAAGATTGGTGTCGACGACCTCTTTCCATTGCTCGCGCGTCATCTTGTGGAACATGGCGTCGCGGGTGATGCCGGCATTGTTGACCAGAACGGAAACCGGGCCGAGATCGGCCTCGATCTGCTTGATGCCGGCGGCGCAGGCATCGTAGTCGGCGACCGACCATTTGTAGACCGGGATGCCGGTCTCTGCCTTGAATTTCTGCGCCGCTTCGTCATTGCCGGCGTAGTTCGCGGCAACATGATAGCCGGCGTTCTTCAGGCCGATAGAGATCGCGGCGCCAATACCACGCGACCCGCCGGTGACGAGTGCTACCTTTGTCATGATGTCCTCCCTTTTAATTCGTGAGTGACGGGCGGGGAACGCTCTAACGGCGATTGAGCCCCGTTCGCCCCCGACTATTTCATGGCTTGCCTTGCGCATGAACCCCGAAAATCGAAATCGATTTTCGGAAAGCTACAGCGTCCTTTGGGCGTCCCAAGGGACGCCCGGCGCTGTAGTCTGTCTTCATAGCGCTTCCACGCACATGGCAACGCCCATGCCGCCGCCGATGCACAGCGTGGCGAGGCCCTTCTTGGCGCCGCGGCGCCTCATCTCGTAGACCAGCGTGTTGAAGATGCGGGCGCCCGAAGCGCCGATCGGATGGCCGATGGCGATGGCGCCGCCATTGACATTGACGATGGACGGATCCCAGCCCATGTCCTTGTTGACGGCGCAGGCCTGGGCGGCGAAGGCCTCGTTGGCCTCGACCAGGTCGAGATCGCCGACCGACCAGCCGGCCTTGGCCAACGCCTTGCGCGAGGCGGGAATAGGCCCGGTGCCCATGATCTGCGGATCGACACCCGCGGTCGCCCAGGACACGATGCGCGCCAGCGGCGTGATGCCGCGCTTTGCGGCTTCGGCTTCGGTCATCAGCAGCACAGCGGCGGCGCCGTCATTGATGCCAGAGGCATTGGCGGCGGTCACCGTGCCGTCCTTGTCGAAGGCCGGTCTTAGCTTGGTCATGGCGTCGATTGTCGCGCCGTGGCGAATGTATTCGTCCTGGTCGACGATGGTGTCGCCCTTCTTGCCCTTGACGGTGAAAGCTACGATCTCGTCCTTGAACTTGCCGGCCTTCTGCGCAGCCTCTGCCTTGTTCTGGGAGGCCAATGCGAGCCGGTCCTGGTCCTCGCGGGTAATCTGGAACTGGCGAGCGACGTTTTCGGCTGTGTTGCCCATGTGGTAGCCATTGAAGGCATCCCACAGCCCGTCCTTGATCATGGTATCGATCATCTTGTAGTCGCCCATCTTGACGCCGGCACGCAGGTGTTGAGCATGCGGGGCCAGCGACATCGATTCCTGCCCGCCGGCGACGATCACCTTGGCATCGCCGGTGGCGATCTGCTGCATGCCAAGCGCGATGGCGCGCAGACCTGAGCCGCAAACCTGATTGAGGCTCCAGGCGGTGGTTTCCTTTGGCAGGCCGGCATTGATAGAGGCCTGGCGGGCGGGGTTCTGGCCCTGAGCCGCGGTCAGCACCTGGCCGAGGATCACCTCATCGACCTCCGCCGGCTCGACACCGGCACGCGACAGCAGTTCCTTGATGACCACGGCGCCCAGTTCATGCGCCGGGGTGGCGGCAAAGGCGCCGTTAAAGGAACCGACGGGCGTGCGCGCCGCGCTGGCGATGACAATGGCATTGGAAGCGGACATGTTCTTCTCCAGACTTCAGGGGGTATGGTTAGGGCTTTTCTTGCCCTTTCCATGACCCAAGTCAAACCGGAAATGGGCGTGCCGGCCATGCGCCGCAAGCAGGTTGCGCATCGTGATGGAAACAGCCCGCCCATTGCTGCGCAGCATATTTAGGCTGCCCTGCAGCATTAATTGATCCCGCACTGCACAAACCACTTGGAATTGTGACGCTTTTGCGCATATCCTTGAAAAGGCGCAATCGTTACCGGCAGCTTACTCAAGTGCGCCGGTGTCCTGGGAGGATGCTGATGGCCGCGAAAGACGAACCGATTATCATCAAGAAATATGCCAATCGCCGCCTCTACAACACCGGCACCAGCACTTATGTGACGCTCGAGGACCTTGCCGAAATGGTCAAGAAGGGCGAGGAGTTCACCGTCCAGGACGCCAAGACCGGCGACGACATCACCCATCCTGTGCTGACCCAGATCATCTTCGAACTGGAGAACAAGGAGGGGCAGAACATGCTGCCGATTCCGTTCCTGCGCCAGTTGATCGCCTTCTACGGCGACCAGATGCAGATGATCGTGCCGAGCTTCCTCGAACAATCGATGATCGCCTTCTCAAAGGAACAGGAACGCTTCCGCGAGCAGATGAAGGGTGCCTTGGGCAAGTCGCCGCTGGATATGATGAAGATCGCCACGCCGATTAAGGCGCTGGAAGAGCAGACGCGCCGCAACATGGAGATGTTCCAGAACGCCATGCGCCTGTTCACGCCATTCCCACCCGCAGGCTCGAATGGTTCTTCCCCAGCGCCGGCAGAGCCGGCCAGAAAAGAAACGTCGGAAAAACCCGACGACCTTCAGGAGTTGAAGGAACAGATCGCCGCCATGCAGCGCAAGCTCGACACTATGTCGTGATCGCCGGCCGGACTAAGCCCGGCCGAATTCTCTCATCAGCAGGTCGTGTCAGAGCCTCTCCGCCTCGAATAAGGCTGAGTGCCTCCGGCCACGCTATTTCGTCGTCACCGTCACCAGCGCGGTAACGCGTTTGCCGTCCACAAGAATGGGCTTGTGATGATCATCGGCAAGTAGCACGCCGATCACGTGCTTGCCGGCGGCATCCGGACAATGGCCGAAACGAGCCTCGATAAGGTCGCCGCCAAAGTCGCTGTTCATGCCGTTGTACGGCTTGCCGGGAATGTTGCAGGTATCTCCGGCGGGATCGACCTTCATATGCACGTGGCCGCATTGGCTGACGCCGTCGCATTCACCCGCAGGCAGCAACGTGAAGTTGCTCCTGACGACGACGCCTATCGCCTTCTCGGGATCGGCGCCGAGTTCGATGACTGAACCGGCCTCCGGCCAGACGATTTGCAGGGTTGGCCGATCTTCGGCCTGGGCAGACCCGAGCGACAATAAGGAGAAAGCGAGGGCAGTCGTTGCGATGATGCGAAGCATGGTAACCTCCGTTAATTGTGTAATCACTGATTACATATGAATCGCTTGGACGCAAGCAAATAATCGGTGATTACATTTCGGCCTCGTGCTATTGGGCAACATGACCAACCCCACGGATTCCGGCGAAGCCGCCAACCCTAAGCGCTATCATCACGGCAATCTGGTTGAGGCCTTGATCGCTGCTACCGTGGAGATCATTGAAGAGCGCGGAGCAGAGCATGTATCGGTGCGTGAGGCAGCAAAGCGTGCAGGCGTCTCGCCCGGCGCGCCATTCCGGCATTTTCGGTCGAAAACAGCACTGCTGACCGCGGTCGCCGAACAGGCCATGAACCGGCTGACTGAGGCCGTTGCTGATGCACAGTCAAAAGTCGGCAGCGCAGATCCCATAGGGGCCTTCGAAGCGATCGGACAAGGCTATCTGGAATGGGCGATCAGCAATCCGACGCATTTCCAGATCATCAGTTCTCGAACGCTGATTGAGTTCGACGCGTCGGATAGTCTTCGTGATCAGAATGAAGCCGTTCGCCGGAAGATGGTCGACCTGCTGACCCAAGCGCAACAACAAGGTCGGCTTGCTCCGGACACCGACTTTGACCATCTGGTGCTTGCCGCGCGCGCCTTTGTCTACGGGTTGGCGCGCATGGCGATCGATGGTCATTTCCCGGAGTGGCATCCGTCCGAGCCGCCAGCCCTCGCCGCGCGGAGGGCTCTCCATCTTTTCATGAGCCGGATTTCATCCAAAACGCAATCTCGGGAGCACCCCAAAGTGGCTCCCCGGGATCGTTGACAAAACTGCTTTCACACTGTCTGTCAGGCGCACAACTTCGAGTGAGGGTGTCCTCATTCATGACAAAAATTTCATGTCATCGCCAATCCGCGCCGCTGTTCTTGCGCCGCACGAGACATATATGCTGCACTGCAATATGCTTCCGTTAGCACCCGTACTGAAGGATTTCGCCTTGCCCAGCAGAAAAACCGCCATCATCACCGGTTCCACCTCGGGCATCGGCCTGGCCATCGCCCATGCGCTCGCGGCCGACGGCTGCAATGTCGTCGTCAACTCCTTTTCCGACACTGCCGACGACCGTGCCATCACCGATGCGATCGCCAAACATCACGGCGTGAAGGCCGTCTATATCAAGGCAGACATGTCGAAGCCGGCCGAATGCCGGGCGCTGGTCGCGAAAGCAGCCGAGACATTCGGCTCGGTCGACATCCTGGTCAACAATGCCGGCATCCAGCATGTCGCGCCGGTGGAAGAATTTCCGATCGAGAAATGGGACGCGATCATCGCCATCAATTTGTCGTCGGCCTTCCACACCATCGCCGCCGCGATCCCGCTGATGAAACAAACCGGCGGCGGCAGGATCGTCAACATCGCCTCGGCCCACGGGCTGGTCGCCTCGCCGTTCAAGTCGGCCTATGTCGCGGCCAAACACGGCATCATGGGGCTGACCAAGACGGTCGCCTTGGAACTGGCGCGCGACAAGATCACCTGCAACGCCATCTGCCCCGGCTATGTGCTGACGCCGCTGGTAGAGGCGCAAATCCCCGACCAGATGAAGGCGAACAAGATGGATCGCGACACGGTGGTCCGCGAGGTCATGCTCGAAAAGCAGCCGACCAAGGAATTCGTCACGGTCGAGCAAATTGCCGCTGCCGCGGTGTTCCTGTGCTCGGATGCGGCAGCGCAGATAAACGGCACGCATATTTCGGTCGACGGCGGCTGGACCGCCCAGTGAATTTGGCGTGCGAAACAAATCTGGCCGACAAATCAAGGGCAACGCCATGACGACGAACGGCAAGGTGGAGGAGCCCAAGAAGATCAACGTCGCGCTGCAGGGTGGCGGTTCGCACGGGGCCTTTTCCTGGGGCGTGCTCGACCGATTGCTGGAGGACGGGCGGCTCGACATCGCGGCGGTTTCGGGCACCAGCGCCGGCGCGATGAACGCAGTGGCGCTGGCCGACGGCTTCGTCCGTGGCGGCGTCGAGGGCGCGCGGCGGAAGCTCGACGATTTCTGGCGCGCGGTGGCGCTGAAGGGTCGGTTCAGCCCGGTGCAGCGCATGCCGTGGGACGTGGCCTGGGGCAACTGGTCGATCGAGAACACGCCGGGCTATCTCTTTTTCGACACCATGTCGCGGGTGTTTTCGCCCTATGTCGCCAACCCGCTCGGCCTCAATCCGCTGCGCGACGTGATCGAACAGGAGATCAATTTCGGCAATGTGCGCGCCTGCAAGTCGATGGAGCTGTACATCTCCGCGACCAATGTCGAGACCGGGCAGTTACACGTCTTTTCCGACGGCGAGATCGATCTCGACACGGTGATGGCATCGGCCTGCCTGCCGCAGCTGTTCCGCGCCGTCGAGATCAAGGGCGTGCCCTACTGGGATGGCGGCTATGGCGGCAATCCGGCGCTGTTCCCGTTCTTCAAGTCGGCTGCCGCCGAGGACGTGCTGTTGGTGCAGATCAATCCGGTGGTCCGCGAGGGGACGCCGAAGAGCGCCAACGAAATCCAGAACCGCATCGACGAGATCGCCTTCAACGCCGGGCTGCTGCGCGAATTCCGTTCGATCGCCTTCGTCAAGGAGCTGATCGCCGCAGGCCGGCTGCCGCATGGCGAATACCGCGACATCCGCATGCACCGCATCGATGCCGACGAGGCGTTCAAGGATCTGTCGGCATCGTCCAAGGTCAATGCCGAATGGGCGTTCCTGACCTATCTGCGCGACCTTGGCCGCACCGCCGCCAGCGACTGGCTGGAGGAGAATTACCACGCCGTCGGCAAGCGGCCGACGCTTGATCTCTCAGGCGAACTCGACGACGGCTTCAAGCCGGTGCGTGGTCCAGCACCGGGCCGGCGGGTCAAGGAGTTCCTCGCGGCACGCATGAAGCCCGAGGCAGCGCGTCGCCAAGCCTGAGGCGTTTTGGATTGTCAGCTTTTTTGCAAGGCTAGATCGATCACCTTGATCAGTGCGGCCGCCGCTTGCCGCTGTTCGTCCGGATCGCTGATGCGCGTCTTCATGCCTTCCAGCCCGTCGAGCAGCATGTCGGCCAGCAATTTTGCCGACAAGCCCTTGGCGGCGAGATCTACGCCGTTTCCCACGGCCTCTTCCTCGATCGCCGCGGCGACATGCTCGACAAGGCCGCCGCGCCAGCGTCCTACCAGATCGGCCACACTCGACTTCATGTCGAGGAGTTCGGCGCCATGTGGCGAGGTGACGACGGCGCGCATCATCGAGATCAGCGCTTCGTCGATTGCCCGCGTCATGCGCTCAGCGAAGGTGCCGTCGCCATTAAGCGCCGTTTTCGCCTGCTCGATCGAACGGCCGAGCAGCATCATGGCTATGGCGCGGAAAATATCGGTCTTGTTCTTGAACTGGAGATAAAGCGCCGGCCGCGACATGTCGGCGGCACGCGCAATGTCGTCCATGGTGGTGCGGGCGAAACCATAGGCCAGAAACACCTTCATCGCGCTGTCCAGAATTCGGGCGCGCTTGGGGTCGGTGGCGATGTCCTCGGACTCAATCATGCTGCAACCTTATCCTGTATAAGCTCTGTTGACAAAATGACGGAATTTGTCAATATGTATGAGGAAGAAGTGGCCGAACCGGCCTTTCGCCTTGGGCCGCGGACGACAACAAAGGGTATCCCCATGCGCCTCACCGTCGACGGGCAGGCACTCGACATCAATGCCGATCCCGAAATGCCGCTGCTGTGGGCGCTGCGCGATCTCATGGGCAAGACCGGGCCGAAGTTCGGCTGCGGCATTGCCGCCTGCGGCGCCTGCACGGTGCATGTCGACGGCCAGCCCGTGCGCTCCTGTTCATTGCCGGTCGGTGAGGTCACCGGCACGGTCACCACGATCGAAGGCATCGGCACCGAAGGCAGGCTGCATCCGGTACAGCAGGCATGGCTGGAAGAGCAGGTCGCCCAATGCGGCTACTGCCAGGCCGGCCAAATCATGAGCGCGGTGGCGCTGCTCGACGAGGTTGCCGAGCCGACCGATGCCGACATCGACAATGCCATGGGCGGCAATCTCTGCCGCTGCGGCACCTACCCGAAGATCCGCGCGGCGATCAAGCGGGCGGTCGTCCTCAAGACGGCGGGGATCTGACCATGGCCAGTGTCGCAAAGATCGCCCGCCGCACCTTTCTCATCGGCGCGGCTGCCATCGCGGGCGGTGTCGCCGTCGGCTACTATTACTACCGCAAACCCTATCCGAATCCGCTGGAAGGCGACCTCGCCGCTGATGAAGCGACCTTCAACCCTTTTGTGAAGATCGGCGCCGACAACACCATCACCATCATCGCGCCGCGTGCCGAGATGGGCCAAGGCATCTCAACGACGCTTGCCGCCATGGTTGCCGAAGAGCTCGATGTCGACCTCGGCCAGGTCAAGGTCGAGCACGGCCCGGCCTCCTACGCCTATTACAACTCAGCGATCCTGGAAGAGGGCGGTCCGTTCGCCTTCTTCGACGAAAGCATGACCGCGGAAATAGTGCGCGCCGGCATGGGCGTGGTCGGAAAATTCCTCGCCCTGCAAGGCACCGGCGGCTCGGCCTCGACGCGCGACGGTTTCGACAAGATGCGGCAGGCCGGCGCCGCCGCTCGGCAGATGCTGATTGCAGCGGCCGCGCAAAAACTCGGTATAGCTGCCGCCGATCTGGAAACGGCCAATGGTTCGATCCTGCACAAGGCGTCGGGCAAGTCGCTGACCTACGGCGCTGTCGCCGCGACCGCCGCGACAATGGCGCCGCCCGCGGATATCAGTCTCAAAGACAAAGCCGACTGGAAACTGCTCGGCAAACCGCAAAAACGCATCGACATGCTGGCCAAGGTCACCGGGGCGCCGATCTTCGGCATCGACGTGACGTTGCCGGAGATGCTGTACGGCACGGTCAAGATGAGCCCGCGCTTCTGGGCCAAGCCGGTCAAGGCGGATCTCTCCAACGCCGAGAAAATGCCTGGCGTGATCAAGATCGTGCCGATCGAAACCAATTACGGCCACGGCTTCGGCATCATCGCCGAAAACACCTGGGCGGCGTTCAGGGCGGCGGAGGCGATCGACACCGAATGGACCGATCCCGAATATCCGCTGGACAGCGCCGGCATTTCAGAGGTGCTGAAGCAGGCGCTCGGCACCAAAGGGTCGGTGATGCGCGACGATGGCGATGTCGATACCGCCTTCGCCGACGCGCCGCGAGAAAGGATAGTCGAGGCCGACTATGCCGTGCCTTACCTGGCACATGCGACGATGGAGCCGATGAACGCCACGGCGCGGTTGAAGGACGGCGTCCTCGACATCTGGTGCGGCAACCAGGCGCCGACCTTGGTGCGGCAGCTTTGCGCCAATGCTGTCGGCGTCGAACAGGACAAGGTCAGCGTCCACACCACCTTCATGGGCGGCGGCTTCGGCCGACGTGTCGAGGTGGATTATGCGCTCTGTGCCGCGCTGATGGCGAAAGAAACGGCAGGCCGGCCGATCAAGGTGATCTGGACACGCGAGGAAGACATGCGCCACGACGCCTACCGCCCGGCTTCCGTCGGCAAATTCCAGGCGCGGCTTGGCGAGGACGGCATGCCGGTCGCCATCGACATGACGATTGCCTCGCCATCGCTGATAGCCAGCACCTTGCGCCGGCTGTTTCCCTCGATACCACCGCTCGGCCCCGACAAGTCCATCGTCGACGGAGCCTATGACCAGCCCTACACGATCCCGAACTATCGGGTGACCGGCGTCGCCGCACCCGTCTCCATCCCCGTCGGCTCCTGGCGATCGGTCGGCAGTTCAATCAACGGTTTCTTCCATGAAGGATTTCTGGACGAGATCGCCGTCGCCGGGAAAACCGACCCGGTCGAACTGCGCAAGACGCTGATGGCTGCCTATCCGGCGGCGGTGAAAGTTGTCGAGAAGGTCGCCGAAATGGCGAAATGGGGCGAGGCGCTGCCCGCCGGCAGGGCCAAGGGCATGGCGTTCACGCTGTCCTTCGGCAGTTGGGTCGGCGAGATTGTCCAGGTCGCCGACACGCCATCCGGAATCCGCATTGAGAAGGTATGGATCGCCGCCGATGTCGGCACCGCACTCGATCCCGGCATCATCGAGGCGCAACTCATCTCCGCCGCCATTTATGGCCTGTCGGCGGCGATGGGTCAGGAGATTACTTTCGCCGACGGCATGGTCGAACAGTCGAATTTTCACGACTACGATGCCATGCGCATCTTCCAGTGTCCGGCGTTCGAAGTCGCTATCCTGGAGAATTTTCACAAGATGGGCGGCGTCGGCGAAGTCGGCACACCGCCGGCGGCACCGGCACTGGCCAACGCCATCTTCGCACTGACCGGCAAGCGCATTCGGACACTGCCCTTGTCGAAGGAGGTGACCTTTGCATGAAATATTCCCATCATGCTGACAGCTGCTGCCATGCTGTTTCGATGGCGCCTCCCGAGCGGCAGAGGAAAGCCTAAGGCACGGCAACGATGACGGTTGATGCACCCAAGGGCTTGTCCGAGGGACGCGGTCTAGCGGTTACTTTCGCATCCGCGCTGCGCCGACCGCCATGTGGCAGACGGAACGGCTGCGCTGATCCGGCGCGCGTCATGGCGGCGGGCGCATCCTGCCCAGCGAAGTATTACCCATCAACTTTTCTGACTATATTGCGGTGCAACTTTGATGTAGAAGCTCGTTCGCCGATCACGGCAAGTTGAACACGGCCTTGCGCGCACCCATATCGGCGACGCGCCGAGTTAGAAGACGCGGCCTGGCCGAACCCCGCGCACTGGAAAAACGACGATGCCGAAATACAGGTTTCACAAGCTTGCAGCTATTGTTGTGCTTGTCGGGTTCGCTGCATGGATGGTAACGGGCGAGTTCTCGTCCGTCGGCAGCGCGGCCGCCGACAACGAACCCAAGGCGGGGGAGGCAGAGCAGCCAAAGGCGGCTGACGCCGGCAAGGCGAAGCCCGCTGAAGCAGAGCAGCCCAAGGCGCCGTTGCGCACCGTCGCGATCATAACTCCGCCTAGGCGTACCTATGCGCGCGCTATTCGCATTTCCGGACTGACCGAAGCCGACAAGCGCGCGGTCCTGGCGACCCGCGTCGCCGGCGTCATCAACAAGCTGCCGGTCAAGCAGGGACAGCGCGTCAAGACCGGCGACCTTGTGCTGATGCTCGCAGCCGAGGAAAAGCTTTCGGCGGTCAGCAACGCCAAGCAGCTTCTGGTTCAGCGTCAGGCCGAACTCGATGCAGCATTGCGGCTGATGAAGACCGGCAATCTGCCCAAGCTGCAGCTCGATACGGCCCGCTCCAACCTGACGCTGGCCCAGTCGCACCTGGAAGCCGCGCAGGCCGAGCTTGATCGCAACGAGGTGAAGGCGCCCTTCGACGGCGTCATCGACCGGGTGCCGGTGGAGCTTGGCAGTTCGGTGATGCAGGGCGGCGAAGTGGCGACCATTCTGAGCCTCGATCCGGTGATCGCCCGCGGCGAGGTCAGCGAACGGGATCTCGGCTATCTGAAGATCGGCGACAAGGCGAATGTACGGTTGGTCAGCGGCCAGAATGTCGAGGGCACCGTGCGCTATATCAGCCGCGACGCCTCGTCCGCCACCCGCACCTTCCGCGTCGAGATCGCAATCCCCAACCCCGAGGGCACTATTCCGGCCGGGATGACCGCCGAGATCGCGCTGAGCGCACAGCCGACCGACGCCGTCATGCTGCCGCGCTCCGTGGTGACGCTCGGCGACAAGGGCGACCTTGGCATCCGCGCCGTCGACAAGGACGACAAGGTCGTGTTCTTCCCGATCGATCTGGTAGACGACACGCCAACCGGCCTGGTGCTTGGCGGCATCCCTGCCGATGCGCGCATCATCGTCGCCGGCCAGGAACTGGTGAAGGAAGGCGAAGCGGTCAAGCCGGTCGAGGCCGATCAGGCGACCATCCAGAAGCTGTTGGGCGAAGCGACGGCCGGGACGCAGTAATCATGGATATCGTCAAACTCGCAATCAACAATGCCCGGCTGACCATTTCGGTCCTGGTCTTCCTCATCCTGGCGGGTGCGGTCGCCTACCAGTCGACGCCGAAGGAAGCGGAACCCGACGTTCCGATTCCGATGATGTATGTCAGCCTGATCTATCAGGGCATCTCGCCCGAGGATTCGGAGCGCCTTCTGCTGCGGCCGATGGAAGCCAAGCTGAAGAGCCTCAAGGGTCTCAAGGAGATGCGCTCGGCCGCCTTCCAGGGCGGCGGTTATGTGCTGGTCGAATTCCACCCGCAGACGGATCTGGCGACGGCGTTGCAGGACACGCGCAGCAAGGTCCAGGATGGCAAGGCCGACCTGCCTCAGGCAGCTGAGGAGCCTGTAGTCTCCGAAGTCAACGTCTCCGAATTCCCCGTCCTTGTCGTGACGCTGTCGGGCGAAGTGCCCGAGCGCATGCTCACGGCGGCCGCGCGCGAGTTGCGGGACCGCATCGAGGAAGTGCCGGGCGTGCTGGAAGGCGCGCTGCAAGGTGCGCGCGACGATCTCGTCGAAGTCGTCATCGATCCGATGAAACTGTCTTCCTACGGGCTGCAGCTCGACCAGCTGATCGGTGCGGTCGGCGATTCCAACAGTCTTGTCGCCGCCGGCAACATCGAAGGGTCCGAAGGCAAATACGCGGTCAAGGTGCCATCGCTGATCGAAACGCCGGAGGACGTGGCGGCGCTTCCGATCGTCGCCGGCCCCAATGCCGTGGTGCAGGCCAAGGATATCGCCACCGTCCGCTCCACCTTTAAGGACGCCGAGACTGTGACCCGTCTCGACGGCAAGCCGGCAATCGCCATCGAGGTGAAGAAGCGCATCGGCTCCAACCTGATCGACACGATCGCCCAGGTGAGGACCGTGTCCGATGCCTTCATAAAGACCATGCCGGAAGGCATGCACGTCACCTACACGCAGGACAAGTCGGTCTTCGTCAACCAGTTGCTCGGCGATCTGCAGAACCACGTCATGATCGCCGTGATCCTGGTGTTCATCGTCATTCTCTATGCACTGTCGGGCCGTGCCTCGCTGCTGATCGGACTGGCCATTCCATCGTCCTTCCTGATCGGCATCCTGCTGTTGGCCATGATGGGCTACATGATCAACATGATCGTGCTGTTCAGCCTCATCCTGGCGGTCGGCATGCTCGTCGACGATGCCATCATCGTCACCGAATTCGCCGAGCGACGGATGAGCGAAGGCATGCCGAAGGCACAGGCTTTCGAGCTTGCCGCCAAGCGCATGGCCGGTCCGGTCATCGCGGCGACGATGACGCGCATCGCCGCCTTTTCGCCGCTGCTGTTCTGGCCGGGCATCATCGGCGACTTTATGAAATACATGCCAATCACGCTGATCGTCACGCTCTCGGCCTCGATGCTTTACGCACTGGTCTTTGCGCCGGCGCTGGGCGCCTTGTTCGCCAAGGCGCCGCCGCATCACGAGAATGACAACCGCGACGGCTGGTACATGGCCGTGGTCAAGCAGGCGGTGCGCTTTCCCATCACCGTGCTTCTGCTCACCGTCGGCCTTTTGTTCGGTGTCGGTTTTGCCTATTCGAAATATGGCGCCGGCGTCGAGTTTTTCCCGAATGTCGAGCCTGACTACGGCCTGCTCTATGTGCACGCCCGCGGCAACCTTTCGCTCGCCGAAATGGATGCTGCCACGAAGACCGCGGAAAACCGGCTTCTCGGCTGGCCAGGGGTGAAATCGGTCTATACCCGTGTCGGCAAGACGCAAGGCGGCGGCCAGGACATTCCTGAAGACGTGGTCGGTGTGATCCAGTACGAGTTCGTCGACTGGCGCGAGCGCAAATCGGCGAACGCGATCCTGGACGAACTGCGCGGCGTCATGGCCGGCATTCCCGGCGTTGACGTCGAGGTTCGCGTGCCCGAGGCCGGCCCGCCCACCGGCAAGCCGATCCAGATCAGGCTTTCGGCCGTCGACCCGAAAGGTCTCGACGACAAGGCGCGCGCCGTCGCCGCGCGCATTGCCAAGGTGCCAGGCGTCATCGACATTTCCGACGGCCTGCCCCCGCCCGGCGTCGACTGGGCGCTCGACGTTGATCGCGCCAAGGCGGCGCAATACGGCATCAGCCCGACCTCTGTCGGAACGGTAGTGCAACTGGTGACGAACGGGCTGAAGCTCAGTGAATACCGGCCAGCCGGTGCTGACGACGCCGTCGACATCAGGCTGCGACTGCCCGAGGACCGGCGCACGCTGTCGACACTCGACGACCTCAGGGTGCAGACTTCGCAAGGGTCGGTGCCGATCTCGAATTTCGTCGTTCGCAAGCCCGAGCCGACTGTCGGCATCCTCAACCGCATCGACGGCGCGCGCACGGTGGTCGTCCAGGCCAATGTCGCCGCCGGCGAGCAAGTCGCTTCTGTCCAGCAGCAGGTCACCCAGGCGGTCACCGATATGGAGCTCGGCAGCGGCATACGCTGGAAGCTTGCCGGCTCTAACGAAGATAGCGCCGAGGCCAGCGCCTTCCTCAGCAAAGCCTTCGGTGCCGCGATCTTCCTGATTTTCCTCGTGCTTCTGATGCAGTTCAACAAATTCACCAGCGTCTGGCTGGTGCTGTCCTGCGTGGTTATGGCGACGGTCGGTGTGTTCCTGGGATTGCTGTTGACTGGAGAGGCGTTCGGCATCGTCATGTCGGGCATCGGCGTCATCGCGCTGGCCGGTGTGGTGGTGAACAACAACATCGTGCTGATCGACACCTATGACCGGCTGCGCGAAGAAGGCTGGGATAAGATGGACGCGGTTCTGCAGACCTGCCGTGAACGTGCCCGCCCGGTCGTCCTGACCGCGGTGTCGGCGATCCTCGGCGTGCTGCCGATCGCTTTCGGCCTCGGTCTCGAAATCTTCCATCACGAGACGACGATCAACGCGCCGTCGACGCAATGGTGGATTTCACTGTCGTCGGCGATCGTCTTCGGCCTGTCCTTCGCCACCTTGCTGACGCTGGTGGTGACACCGTCGATGCTGATGGTGTTCACGCGTAGTAAGAACAGCCGCTTCTATGCATTCTTCCGTCGGGTGTTCCGACGCGGCAAGACAGTCGGTGCGACTGTAGAGACTTCCGCAAGACCGGGCTCGCTTGACGAGCCGGCGATCGCCTTCCCGAAGGCCGCCGAATAGGCCAACTTTGCTTGGAGCGCCGCGCGTATTCTGAACGCGCAAAGAAAAGGCCGCCGGGAACAACCCAGCGGCCTTTTGCATTGTCTGTCATGCAACACCTCAAAGCGGGGAGTTTCCCATGACGCTCAGCACCATTCTCGTTATCATTTTGATCCTCATTTTGATCGGCGCGGTGCCGGCATGGCCTCATTCGCGTGCTTGGGGTTATGGTCCCTCCGGCATCGTCGGCGTCATCCTGATCGTCCTCTTGGTGTTGCTGCTGATGGGCAGGATTTGACCCGGAGTTTTGGTGCGCACGAATGCTACAGCGCTGCGCGTCCTTTTGGACTCACAGCGCTGTAGCATTTGATTTTGCGCATGGTCCTTTCCGAGCCTTCGGTTCGGATCATGCGTTGGGTAATGGCCGCTCTCCGTTTCAGGCAGCTTTCGAAACGCCATCAATCGTGGCCACACCGATATCATCGAGGGCTTCTGCCACCGCCCTATCCAGCGGCGTATGCGGGATCGTGCCGATTATGCCTTCCAGCCTTGCCGAGACGAGCTGGTGTGGCTCGAAGCGGAGATAGGACATCGAGACGAACTCGCGCCACATCGCCACGAAACCGGCTGCCGGCGCGCAGCACCCACCACGGCATCGACGTGAGTTTCAGCGTGCGCCCGAGCGCCTGTTCCGCGGCCGCCTTGATCTCCAGATCGGTAACGGCGTGGCCGGGAAAGTTCAGCGCCTCGTAGGCGCCGAGCTTGTTGAGATTCTCAGTCAGTGACCGGCGGGGCCGTCCGCGCGAGCCCGGCGATCTTGCCGGCCACGACCTGATCGGCCTCGACCGCAGCGATGAGATCATTCGCGGCTTTGCCCAGTTCGGCGTCCCGCTCACCCGCAATGCCTTCCGTTTCAGGACCGACAACCAAATCGTGATGTGGGAAGCGGTGCGGGCGGGAAACGGCATCGGCTTTGGCCAGGAACCGCTGGCTGACCGCGATCCGCTGGTGGAGACAGTGCTGCCGGGCCTCGCGCTGCCGACGCTGCCGGTATGGCTGGCCATGCACCGCGACGTGCGCACCAGCGTGCGCATTCGCCGTGTCGCGGATTTCCTCTATGAGGAGTTGAAGCGCTATTCGGCCGGTGCTGCGTCGGGGGCGAATTCGGCGCGGTGAGCGAGCCCGGCCATCAAAAATACGACGACCAGCAGCCCCGACAAAGCGACGAAGATCGGACTGAAGCTCGAATGCTCGGCGATGAAGCCGATCGCCGACGGCGCCACCAGAATGCCGGAATAGCCCATCGTGGTGACGACGCTCATACCGGTGCCGGACGACATGCCTTCCTGGTTGCCGCCGGCAGAAAACAGGATCGGCACCATATTGGCGATGCCGAAGCCGCAAAAGGCAAAAGCTGAGATGGCGAGCCAGGGCGAGGGCGCCAGCCCAGCCACCAGCATGCCGGCGGCGGCGACGAGGGCCGAGACCCGCAGCGTCGTTACCGCACCGAAACGGTTGCGGACGCCGTCGCCAACGAAGCGCATGACGGCCATGACGCCGGAAAAAGCGGCATAGGCCAAACCAGCTATGGCGAGGTCGGTGCCGAGTTCCTGTTGCAGGTAAAGCGCCGCCCAGTCGAGCACCGCACCCTCGGAGATCATCGTCATCAGCGCCATCAGCCCGACCAGATAGACCAGCGGATTTCCAGGCAGCGCGAATTTGCGATGTCCGGTAATCCCTGATGATCCTTGGGGCGGCTTGCCCTCGGCGATCAGGTATCGAACTGCCACCGCGATCATGGCAAAGGCAAGAGCCGTTACCACCGCCGCATGGGCGAGATGGCCGTAATTCTGGATGGCGAACCCGCCGAGCGCGCCGCCGGCGAAACCGCCAAGGCTCCAGAAGCCGTGCGAGGACGACATGATGGCGCGGGACAACCGCCGTTCCACCGTGACCGCATTGGCGTTCATGGCGACATCCATGCCGCCGATCGAAGCGCCGAAGATGAACATGGCGATGGCCGCCAGCGGCACGTTGGGGGCAAGCGCCACAACCAGCAGGCCGAAGCTGCCGATGAGACCGAACCAGCGCAGCACGGTGCGCGAACCATGCCTGGAAATCAAGTGGCCGCACCAGGTCATGGCTGTGACCGCACCGGCGCCGAACAGCAGGATCAGCAGGCCGAGCGTAAACTTGCTGATATCCAGCCGGGTCAGAACCACCGGGATCTGCGGCGCCCAGGCGCCGGTCAGAAAGCCATTGGCCAGGAAAATGACCGCCACGGCCCATCGTCCACGAATTGCGGTTTGCATGACGCTTGGCGTGTCCATCGTCTAGAATCCGATGCGAAAATGGCTTCGCGCGGCAAATTAGATCGATTCAATCCTCAGTCAAGCGCTCGTTCTTGGAAGTGCTTGGGCCAAGCGACTCGCTCGAACCCGAGGTTGATGAGAGCCGATCGGGACAGGGCTTTTTGTTCGACCATGATCTTATCCGAAAACCGGATTCCACTTTTCGGGATCGTGGTCTTAGTGATCCCTGGGGCGTCTTGCCTCGAACTCCGCCTTCTTCGCATCGGAGGCCTCGGTCTGGTTGAGCGCCTGCCATTCGGCATAGGCCATGCCATAGATAATCTCGCGCGACTGGTCCTTGCTGAGATCGACGCCCTCGGCCTCCGCGGCGTCGCGATACCAGTTGGAGAGGCAGTTGCGGCAGAAGCCGGCGAGGTTCATCAGGTCGATGTTCTGCACGTCCGTGCGTTCGCGCAGATGCGCGACCAGCCGGCGGAAGGCGGCGGCTTCGAAATCGCGTTTCTGTTCCTCGCTGAGTTCGGTCATCAAAAACTCCTTAGAGCGGCCCGGTGCGCGAGCCGAATCGTCTGACCTGATGTATATCGGGACGGCGGTTGATTGCGTCAATGATCGGCGCGAGCCGTTCGGCCCAGGCGACCGCATCCTTCCGATCGGCAATCAGGTCCTGACGGATTTCGATCAGCGCATGGGCAAAGCCGTTGACGATGGCATGCCTGGACATGGTGTCGCCGCGCAATGCGCCGTCATAGGGCTCGTTGTCGCCGACGATAAGGCTTTTGTCCTCGGCGAGCATGTCGATCAGCGGTCGCGCCACCCGGTCGTCGCGATCCCACAAGACTCCAACATGCCAAGGGCGCACGAATCCCTGCATGAACGGGGTGAAGGAATGTACCGAAAAGATGAAGGGGGCGCTTGAGGAAGCCTGCGCCACCGATGCGATCATGGCGCCGATGGCATCGTGATAGGGCCGATAGAAGCGGTCGAGCCGCCTTTCACGTTCTTTCAAGGCAAGTGGATAATTCCCCGAAATGACGGTGCCGTCATAGAGTTGGCGGATTAGCGTCGGATCGTCGTCGCCGCGATTGGGATCGATCAGAAGTCGCGAAAAGTTGGCGAGTACCGCCGGCACGCCGAGCAAAGCCGCCAGTTCGCGCGTCACCGTCTCGACACCGATGTCGTAGGCGATATGGCGGTCGAATTCCGCCGCCGGCAAGCCGAGGCTGCCATACTCTTCCGGCAAGTCGCGACGGGCGTGATCGGCCAAAAGCACGATGCCTCGCTTGCGGTCGCCTTCGACGATGTCGAAAGGCGCGAAAACTGTGGATCGGGTCATTGGCGGGAAATGGTCTGTTCGCTGGCTTCCAGGGAGGATGGTATCGTCTTTCCACGAAGAGGACGACTACGCAATGCCGTCGTTTGGCCACGGTTTCTGCGGAAATCTGGCAGAAGGCGACAGATCGTGCGCGAAGCCTTTCTAAATCGATTGGAATTGAGCAAAAGGGCGCGTTGACATGCGCCCGGACTTTTCCGAAAAGGGGCGTTGAGAGATGCAAATGTGGTTCTTGAGGGATTTCAGGATGGGTTCCGCCGGCAGGCCGCGCGTGCGCTATGCCTTCGCCATGCCGCTCCTGACCCTTGCTGTAGGCCTCGCCGCGATGCTTGCTGCCTCGCCGGCGCATGCCGATTTCCGTGTCTGCAACGCCACGCAGAACCTTGTCGGCGTCGGCATCGGCTATCGCGCCAAGGCCGGCTGGATCACCGAAGGCTGGTGGCACATCGAAGGATCGAGCTGCAAGACGCTGATTGAAGGGCCGCTGTCATCAAGATTTTACTATCTTTATGCAGAAGACGCCGAGCGCGGCGGGCGCTGGGATGGCCCGATCAACATGTGCGTGGCCGAAAAAGAGTTCAAGATCGCCGGCGTTACCGATTGCGTCGCCCGGGGCTTCCAGCGCGCCGGATTCCAGGAATATGACACGGGCGAGCAGGCAAGCTGGATGGTCCAGCTGACCGATGACCCCGCAACGGGGGGCGTTCCAGCCGCCCCGGGAACAAATAGTCAATGAGACGCAGCCGCAAGGTCAAGATACTCGCCACCATCGGTCCGGCCTCCTCCTCCGAGGACATGCTGAAGAAGCTCTTCGAAGCCGGCGCCGACGTGTTTCGCATCAATATGAGCCACACCGATCATGAATTGATGCACACACTTGTCGGTCGCATCCGCGCTGTCGAGAAAGCAGTCGGCCGGCCGATCGGTATTCTCGCCGACTTGCAGGGGCCCAAGCTGCGCGTTGGCAAATTCGCCAGCGGCAAGGAGGCGCTGACACTCGGCCAGACTTTCACACTCGACGACAGTCCCGAGCCCGGCAATTCGACCAGGGTCTATTTGCCCCACCCCGAAATCCTGAGGTCGGTCGAGGCCGGTCACCGTCTTTTGATCGACGACGGCAAGCTCGAGCTGAAGGCGGTGAAGAGCGACGGCAAGGCGATCGTCTGCACCGTGGTGGCCGGCAGCAGCATCTCCGACAAGAAGGGCGTCAGCCTGCCCGACACCGACCTGCCGGTCGGCGCGCTGACCGAAAAGGACCGCAGGGACCTCGATGCGGTGCTGGCCACCGGCGTCGACTGGGTAGCGCTGTCGTTCGTGCAGCGGCCGGAGGATTTGGCGGAAGCGCGCAAGATCGCGCGCGGCCGGGCGCTCATCATGGCCAAGATCGAAAAGCCGCAGGCCGTCGCCCGGCTGGCCGAGATCATCGAACTTTCGGATGCACTGATGGTTGCCCGCGGCGATCTCGGCGTCGAAATGCCGCTCGAAGCCGTGCCCGGTATCCAGAAGCAGATCACCCGCGCCGCGCGCCGCGCCGGCAAGCCGGTGGTGATCGCCACGCAGATGCTGGAATCGATGATCACCGCGCCGGTGCCGACCCGCGCCGAGGTGTCGGACGTCTCGATCGCCGTGTTCGAAGGCGCCGACGCCATCATGCTCTCGGCGGAGTCCGCGGCCGGAGCCTACCCGGTCGAGGCGGTAGCGATGATGAACCGCATCGCCAGCAAGGTCGAAACCGACCCGACCTATGCCGGCATCATCAATGCGCAGCGCTCGGAGCCGGAAGCGACCGGCGCCGACGCCATCTCGCTCGCCGCCCGCGAAATCGCCGAGACGCTGAAACTGTCGGCGATCATCAGCTATACGGCGTCGGGCACGACCGGCCTGCGCGCCGCGCGCGAGCGGCCGCAGGTGCCGATCGTGGCGCTGTCGCCGATCGTCAACACGGCGCGGCGGCTGTCGCTTTTGTGGGGCACGCATTGTGTCGTCTCGCCCGACGCCATCGACCTCGACGACATGGTCGACCGCGCCTGCCGCATCGCTTTGGACGAAGGGTTCGGCAAGCCGGGCGACCGGGTCATCATCACGGCCGGCGTGCCGCTGAGGACGCCGGGCTCCACCAACATGCTGCGCATCGCCTATGTCGGGTCGGACGTGCAGGCCCGCCGCTAGGCCGCTCACACTGGGCGGATTCGCGGCAGGGAGATCCTGTTCTCCGTGTAGCGACCATTGGAGGCCACATGAGATCATGCGGGCGTCTGGACCCGCACGTCGAGGGTCATCAAGCCCGGCTCGAATACCTCTACGCGGTCTTCAGGGATCCGACCGCGCTCGTCGCCTGGCTGCCGCCGGCTGAAATGACGGGCGTCATCCACGAATTCGACGCGCTTCGGCGAGGTTGCTCTAAATCGGCGCGAGTTCGGCTTCCGGCGCTTTGATGTCGGCGCATTTGCCGGCGCCGTAGGTGTCGCCGGCAATCCTGACTTCCACGGCCTTGGCCATTGCCTGAAGATCCACGTCCCTGCCGGCGACCTTTTCGATCGCACCGACAACGAGATCGGGTGCTATCCAGTCCGGCTTGTGGCCGAGATTGCGGACCCAGACCAGTTCGGCCCCGGCGATATCGCGGACAAGGCCGACCGAATGGATCGTTGCATAGACCACCTTGTCGCGGTCGCCCGAGATGACCACAGTCGGCGCCTTGATATCGCGGTAGTGCGGTGCGGCATCGAGCGTGTAGCGATAAAGCCCGGCGACATCGGTGGCGTTGGCACGAAAGGCGTTCGGCCGAAGCACCAGCGGGATCGCGACCGCGGCGACATAGAAGTCCGGCACCTTGTTGGGGGCAAAGACGCAGGCGGTGGCGGCATTCATCTGCAGCGTTCCCGACGGATAGGTCAGCGTTTCGGAAAAAAGCCGGCCGACGATCGGAATGGTCGTCAAATTGTAGTACCAGGCGGTCGCGCCGCCCGGCCAGGGATGGGTGGCAGGCGCCATGAACACGAGGCCGAGCGTCTTGTCGGGATGCTCGCGGCCGAAGGCGGTGGTCACCGAGCCGCCGAAGGAATGGCCGGCGATGATGGCTTTCCTGATGCCGAGATGGTCCATCAGCGCTGCGATGGTGCTGGCCTGTGCCGATGGGGTCTCGTTGTTGCGGGGGCCGCGCGCCGACCAGCCTGCACCCGGGCGGTCGAAGAACAGCATCTCGGCACGGCCTTCCAGCAAGGGCCTCAACGGCAGCATCTGATCCCTGAGATTGGCGCTGGCGCCGTGGATAAAGACAATCGGCGGCAGTTCGGCGTTTTCCCGCGCCGGAACGTGAACGTAGTGGATGCGGGCACCGTTAATATCCGCGAAGTTGCCGATCGGCGGATTGCGGCGCTCGATCAGCCATGAACCGGCGCGGGTGACACCTGCAAGGGTGAACACAAGCGCCAGGAGGAAGGCGAGCGCGGCGTAGATCGGGTTCATGGAGAGAGGTACGGACCGGAGCGAAATTAGTTCACAGTCTAGCTAAAAAGACTTTCACTCAAGTGGAATTGTCCGCCAACCTCATATCCCTTCGCCGGCAAGTTCTTCCGAAAGCGTACCGACCTGATCCTGGGCGCTGCGCATCATCGGGTAGATGCTGAGCACGCGCTGCCAGGCTTCCAGCGCCGACTGCTTGTGGCCGGTTACCGCCATAATCTGCGCCAGCCCGGACAGCGCGCCAAAATGGCGCGGCTCGAGCTGCAGCGTGCGGTCGATGTCCGACATCGATTTCCCAAAGTTATTCATCATGAAATGTACGGTGGCGCGCCGGTTCCAGCCTTCCGCATAGGCCGGTTGCAATGTCACCACCTGGTCGAGGAAGTCGAGCGCCACGTCGAATTTCTTGTCTTCGGTAGCCTTTTGTGACCATTGCATCATCAGGTCGATCGAGGCGCTGCCCGATTGCGACCACTCGTGCGAGATGCGCGCGGCGATGCGCTCGGCAGCTTTTTCATTGCGCTGGCGCTTCAGGTCGACAAACAGCTGGTCGAGCCTTGCTTCCCTGGTCGTGGGGACCGGAGGGGTGACCGGGTCTTCCGCTCGAGCCGGAAGCGGGGCGAAACCGAAAAGAAAAAGCGCCGCGAAGAATGCAAAAAGAATCCGCATGACCGGAATCTAACCCCGGACAGCGGATCGTCAAATTGAATTTAGCGTGAGAGGCCGTCAGGCCGGCAAAATTACATCATGCAGGCGCGGAGGCAGGCGCCCCCACGCGAAAGACTCAGCCCTGGCGCGCCTTGTAGCGCGGAGCGGTCTTGTTGATGATGTAAACGCGGCCCTTGCGGCGAACCAGCTGGTTGTCGCGGTGACGCGCCTTGAGCGCCTTGAGCGAATTCTTGATCTTCATGGTCTTGCCCGTCGGTCTGGGCCCGGTCTTGGGCCGAATTATTAAGGCGCGCTCGGAAAGCGCGCCTCTCAACTTGTGCGTGGCTCATAAACGAGGAGCCTTGTCCGTGTCAACCGCAAGCGTGCTTCATGGACGAAGCTAGTGTGGCGGATTTGAGTTTCTGCCATCGACGGCGTTACAGCGACGCCGTCCAATAGCCCTCAACGGTGACGGCTCATTCGCGTAAAATGGCCCATCTTGCGGCCGGGACGCGCTTCGGCCTTGCCGTAGAGATGCAGCATCAGATCGGGCTCGGCGAGCAGGGTCGGGACGCGCAAGACATCGTCGCCGATCAGGTTCTCCATGACGCAGTCGAAATGGCGGCCGGGATTTCCCAGCGGCAGGCCGGCGACGGCGCGAATGTGCTGTTCGAACTGCGAGACGATGCAGGCGACTTCCGTCCAGTGGCCGGAATTGTGAACGCGCGGCGCGATCTCATTGGCCAGCAGCGCGCCGTCGGCAAGGACAAAGAACTCGATGCCGATGACGCCGACATAGTCGAGTGCGGCAAGTATTTCTGCTGCTGCCGCTTGCGCCGAAACCGCTGTTTCGGACGTTATTCCAGCCGGCAGGGTCGAGCTGTGCAGGATGCCGTCGCGGTGGACGTTTTCTGCCGGATCGTAGGCGGCGAGCGAACCGTCCATGCCGCGCGCAGCGATCACCGAAATCTCGCGTTCGAAGGCGACGAAGGATTCGAGGATCAACGGCACGTTGCCCATCGCCTCGCAGGTGCCGGCAAAGCCGCCCGTTTCCATGTTGCGGAAGACGCGCTGGCCCTTGCCGTCATAGCCCATGCGCCGCGTCTTCAATATGCCGCTGCCGTCGAACTTTTTCAGCGCCGCCGTCAATTCGTCGTCATTGTCGACGGGACAGAAATCCGCCGTGGGAACGCCGATGCCGTTGAGGAATTTCTTCTCCGCCACCCGGTCCTGCGCGACTTCCAGCGCGCGCGCCGGCGGATAGCCCGGAACCGTGACGGCAAGCGCGCTGGCAGCCATGACCGGCACGTTCTCGAACTCATAGGTGACGACGGCGCTGACTGCAGCCAGTTCGGCGAGCGCAGCCGTGTCGTCATAGGCGGCGGCGATCTGTTGGTTGGCGACCTGTGCCGCCGGGCAATCCGGCTGTGGCTCCAGCACGACCGTGCGGTAGCCGAGGCGGGCGGCGGCCATGGCCAGCATGCGGCCGAGCTGGCCGCCGCCGATGATGCCGATGGTCGATCCGGCAGGCAGGCTCATGGCGTGTCCGTGGGCTCTGCGGCGACCTTGGCGGTCTGGGCAGCGCGCCAGGCATCGAGCCGGGCGGCGAGCTTTTCGTCGGTCAGCGCCAGCACTGCCGCGGCCAGAAGGGCGGCATTTGTGGCGCCCGCCTTGCCGATGGCCAGCGTGCCGACCGGAATGCCGGCCGGCATCTGGACGATGGAGAGCAGCGAGTCCTGTCCGGAAAGCGCCTTCGATTCTACCGGTACGCCAAAAACGGGAAGCGGCGTCATCGCCGCCGTCATGCCGGGCAGGTGCGCCGCACCGCCAGCGCCGGCGATGATCACCCGAAAACCGGCCGCCTTGGCGCCCTTGGCGAAGTCATAGAGCCGGTCGGGAGTGCGATGAGCCGAAACGATCAGCCGCTTATGTGGGATGCCCAGCGCCTCCAGCGTTTCGGCGGCGTGGCGCATCGTCGCCCAGTCGGACTGGCTGCCCATGATAATGGCGACGTCGGCGCGTTGATCGGTCAAGGTGTGGCTCCGCGACGGCAAAGGCGCGCATTAGCGGAATTCGTGGAGAGCCGCAAGGATGCGATGCCTTTGCGCAGCATTCGGGCGCACGGCGCCATCGTTACCTAATCCGGCCAGCGCAAAGCGCCGGCGCTATCCTTCCGTGCCGATTTCATGGCATCCGCCGGGCGGTCACTTGCGCTCAACACTGCCCTCAGGCGCTCGGCGACGATCTCCGCCTCACCGGGATGCAGGTTGCAAGGGTCGAGGAAGAAGTGACCGCGCTCGACCTCGTGGTTGCGCACGATAATGGGAGGCGAACCTGCCGCCAGCGCCGAGGCAAGGCCGGCGGCGGTGAACCTGCTTTCGGGCGTAACAAGCACCTGCAGGCGGTCAAGCGGATTGGCGGTCGGGTCGGGAATGATATGCGCGGCGATGCCGGGCAGGCCCTGCAATGCGTCCTCCCACAGATGCAAAGCCGCTTCCTCCCGCTTGCGGATGCCAGCGTGATCGCGACGCTCCCAGGCCTCCAGCGCGGCCATGGTGCCAGCGATGCTCTCCTTGCCGACCTTCATGGCCCGCGCAACGCCACGATTCTGGAGATACGCGGCCCGCACCAGATCCTTGCGCCCGGTGACGATGCCGCTTGTCGGTCCTGAGAGAAATTTGTGTCCGCTGTAGACGACGATGTCGGCGCCACGTGCGAGAAAGCCGCGCAAATCGTATTCCGAGGCCGCGTCGACGACCACCGGGATACCCTTGGCGTGGCAGATCTCGCAGAACTCTTCGAGCGAGAGCATGCCGTATTGCACCGTGTGATGCGCAACGACGTAGAGGCCCGCCGCGGTGCGGTCGCGGATCGCCTCGCGGACATGATAATCCTGCGTCACGCTGACCGTGCCGGCGGGTATTGTCTTTGCCCCGGCCAACCGGATCGACTGGTCGATAGGCGCGCCGTAATTGACGATGTGGCCGAGCTGGACGATGACCTCCGACTTGAGGCCCTCGGTGTCGTCGGGCAGCCGCTCGATCGCGAGAAGGTTGGTGCCGGTCATTGTGCCGGCAATCGCCATGGTGATGCCGCTGGCGCAACAAGCCGTGACGAAGCCGGCCTCGCCCCCTGTGAGGCGCGCGACGACCGTGCTTGCGGCGCGCTGCAGATCGTCCATCTCCACCCACTGCGACGCGATTTCCGACATTGCGGCGATCGCTTCCGGGACGATGATCGAGGCGCCGAGCGCCGTCATCGTGCCGGAAACGTTGATGATCGGGCGAAGGCCCAGCCGTTCGCGAATTGTCGTGTTGGAGCCGTTTTCGGAATAGGTTTTCATCTCTAGAGATCCCTTGGTAGACGTCAGGCAGCGATCTCGACGACCGCCTCGATTTCCACGGTGATGTTTCCCGGCAAGGAGCCGACACCGATCGCCGAACGGGCGTGCCCGCCGATATTATCAAAGACAGCGGCGAAAAGATCGGAGCAGCCGTTGACCACCTTCGGATGGTCGCTGAAGGTCGGGACGGCGTTGACGAAGCCAAGCAGCTTGACGACGCGCACGATGCGGCCGAGGTCGCCTGCCGCGGCATGCATGACGGCGAGCAGGTTCAGGCCGGTGAGACGGGCATGCTTATAGGCCTCTTCAACCGTGACGTCCTCGCCCACCTTGCCGGTGCAAAGCGTGCCGTCGGCGCGCAACGGCCCCTGGCCGGAAAGGAAGATCAGCCGTCCGCTCTCGGCGTGGGTGACGAAGTTGGCGATCGGCGTCGGCGGGTCGGGCAGCGTCAGGCCCAATTCGGCGAGCCGGATGTAAGGCGTCATGAAAAAGGCTCCTTGCGACAGCTTTCGCCGTCATGTCAGAAATGTGAGGCACGAAACCGCGCCAGGAAGTTGCGGAGACGCTCGTTTTCGATCTCCGCGCCCAGAATCTCGGCAGGCGGGCCTGCGGCGCTGACGCCGCCATCCGCCATGAAGACGATGCGGCTTGAGGCGTCGCGCGCAAAGGCCATCTCGTGCGTGACCATCACCATCGTCATGCCGTCCTCGGCCAGGCTGCGCACGACCTCGAGCACCTCGCCGACGAGTTCCGGATCGAGCGCGGAGGTTATCTCGTCGAGAAGCAGGATTTTCGGCTCCATCGCCACCGCACGGGCAATGCCGACGCGCTGCTGCTGGCCGCCGGAAAGCTCGGCCGGCAGGCTGTCGGCCTTGTGGGCGAGGCCGACCCGGCCGAGCCAGTGCTCGGCAATGGCACGGGCCTCGGTGCTGCTCTTGCCGCGCACCTTGCGCAGGCCAAGCATGATGTTGCCGGCCGCCGTCAGATGCGGAAACAGATTGAAACTCTGGAACACCATTCCGGTCTCGGCGCGCATCTTCGCCAGGTCGCGCTCGCTGCGGCGCTGGCGTGTTCCCGTCTCGCGGAAGCCGACCTCCCTGCCGTCGATGCGGATGGAGCCGCTGTCGTAGCTCTCCAGAAAGTTGACGCAGCGCAGCAGCGTGGTCTTGCCGCTGCCGGAAGGCCCGATGACAGTCACCACCTCGCCGCGCGTCACCTGCAGGCTGACGGAGCGCAGGACCGCGACGGATCCGAAGGATTTGGAAACCTCGGAGACATCGAGAAGCGCCGGATTGGCGGGCGTGGCGATGGGCATCTTGCTATTCCCGGATGAAGGAGAAACGCCGCTCCAACCGTCGGCTGGCCAGGGAGAGGGCGTAATTGACGGCGAAGTAGATGACCGCGCCGAGGATGTAGAGCGGCATTGCTTCGTAGGTGCGACCGATGACCTGGTTGATGGCGTGCATCAGGTCGGTGATGCCGAGCAGCGAGACCAGCGCGCTGCCCTTCACCGCATCGGTGACGCCATTGATCCATGGCGGCAGGAAACGCCTGAACGCTTGCGGGAAGATGACGTAAGCCAGTCGTTGGCGAAAGGTCAGCCCGATCGCCATCGCCGCTTCGGATTGCCCCTTCGGTATGGAACTGACCGCACCGCGCAGATACTCGATGACCTGCGCCGTCTTGAACAGGGTGAGCGCCAGCACGGCTGCCCAGAAGGATTCCAGATGGAGGCCGACGGCAGGCAGGCCGTAATAGACGAAAAAGATGAGCACCAGGATCGGAATGCCGCGAATGGTATCGCTGAAAATGCGCACTGCCCAGCGCAGCGGAGCCGGGCCGTAGACAAGGCCGACGCCCATCATCACGCCGGCGACGAGCGACAACACCACGACCAGCAGCGACACCCACAGCGTCACCGCAAAACCCTGGGCCAGGAAGGGCAAGGCATAGGCGATCTGGCCAAGCATCCTAGTGCGCTGCCCTGAATCGGCGCTCGACAAGCCGAAGTGCATAAAGAAGCGCGTAGCCGGTCAAGAGGTACATCGCCGTCACCACAAGATAGACCTCGACGATGCGGAAGGTGTTGAAGTTGATCCACTGGGCGCCGTAGGTGAGTTCCGGCACCGAAATGACCGACGCAACGGACGTGTCCTTGAATAGCGATAGAAACGTGTTGGAAAGCGCGGGCAGCGTTATCCGCAGCATCGTCGGCAGGCGCACATGGACCAGCCTTTGCCAGGGCGTCAGGCCGATCGCCTTGCCGGCGTCGATTTGTCCGCGCGGAACCGCTTCGAGGCCCGAGCGGAACACCTCGACCAGATAGGCGCCGCTATAGAGCGACAGCGTGGCAATGAATGAGGTCTGCGCACTGTAGGCGATGTCGACCACCGTCGGCAGGCCGTAGAAGACGAGATAGACGAGCAGGATCAGTGGCACGTTGCGGATGAACTCGACATAGGCGGCGATGACGGTCCGCACCGCACGCCCGGCCGACACGTACCAGACCGCCAGAAGCAGCCCGATGACGATGCCGATCGCGATGGAGATCACGGCCAGCTCGAGGCTGAGCAGCAGCCCGCCCCAAAGCTTGTCGAAATGCCGCCAGATGAGATTGAAGTTTAGGGTATAGCCCATGTGTCCCTGTCATATCGAGGGCTGTCGACAAGAAGGAGGCGGAAGGGCGCGGCCCTCCCGCCGGCTTGCATCAGATGACCGGGAAGCCGGGATGGCGCGCCGGCGGCTCCTGTCCGAAATAGTCCTTGAATGCAGCGTCATAGAGCGCCGTCTCATGGCCGAACATGGCGGTGGTGAAGGTCGTGTTGACGAAGGTCAGCCAGTCGAGGTCGCCTTGCCGAAGTGCGGCGCCGTAAAGCATCGAGAACCAGCTCTTGCCGGCATCGAAGTATTTGTCCGGATTACGCGAGGCGAGCCAGCGGACCGTCGACAGATCGACGGCGGCGCCGTCGACGCGCTTCGATTCCAGTGCCTGCAGCACGTTGGCCTGCGTGTCTATCTGCATCACCTGCGCCTCCGGCAGGACGATTCGCACATTTGTCTCGGCATCGACGTTCTGCAGGATGGAAATCCGCGTCGCCGAACCGCCGGCAAGCAGCTTGTCGAAGGTCTTGTTTTCGGCGTTCGGAAGGGTCAGCAAGGCGATGCCTTCGACGTAATAGGGCCGGGAGAAGTGGATCAGCTGTGAGCGCTGGGCGGTCATGGTCATGAACTGGATCGAGATGTCGACCTTGTTGGTGGTTACGTTCGGAATGCGCTGTGCCGGATCCTGCATGACGAACTCGATCTTGGTCGTATCGTCGAAAAGCCCCTTGGCAAGAATGCGCCCCATGGTGATGTCCATGCCGACCAGTTCGCCGGCATCGTTTTCGAAGTGCCAGGGCGCGTTGGTGCTGCCGGTGCCGACGATCACCTTGCCGCGGTCGAGAACAGTGCGCAGCAGACTGTCCGGTGCAGCTTGCGCTGCCGCCTTCTGAACATCGACCGTTGCTGCTGCGCCCACCACTCCGGCCGTTGCAAGCCCGGCCATTCCCAGTTTCAAAAATTCACGTCTTTTGGATGTGTCGTTCACGGCGACCTCCTTCGTGTTGTGTGTTCCCCTTTGCCGATACATGCGTCGATGATCTGCTGGATTGTCTCTTACAAAAGACACATGTATCCTGTACAAGACAGATACTAACATCAGGAATCAGTAATGCAAGATGGCAATGCCTTGGCAGTTCGGCCGGACGCTGGTCCGGACGAAGACAAGATTTCGGGCTCCCGCGAGAAGGGTCTCAACCGGGTGCTCCATATCCTGGAGTTTCTTCACGCGAACCAGCGCGCGATCGGGATTGGTGATCTCGCCAAGGGAGTGAATGCGCCGCGCTCGACGATCTACACGCTCGTGCGCTCGCTCGTGGATGCGGGCCTGCTGGAAATGGCCGGCGACGGCAATCGGGTCTATTTCGGGAAGAAGCTTTATCTCTACGGAATGGACTATGTGCGCGGCAACGACTTGCTCAGGCGAGGGCGTCAGGAAGTCGACAATCTGTCGCGCGAAACAGGCGAGACATCCGAATTGTGCATGCTGCAAAGCGGCCGCTACACGATTGTCCATTCAAGCCCGGGCACCAGGCCGTTCCGGATCAGTTCGGCCACAGGTCTGCAGATCCCGCTTCCCTGGACCGCATCCGGGCGGTTGCTTCTCGCCGGTTTCGAAAGGGCCGTAGTCGAAGACATGGTGTCTGAGGACGATCTCGTCCTGCCAGACGGCCGCAGATTGCTGCTGGACGACTTCATAGCCGATATCGCTACGGCTGGGGCTGCCGGCTACTGTGTAACCTCAGGTCTTGTCGACGCCTATACAAAATGCCTTGCCGCGCCAGTCTTTTCAGCTGCCGGCAAGGTCGAGGCGACGATATGCCTGGTGGTTCCAATCGACACTTCCGAGGAGAAGACCGGCGATCTCATCGCCCTGCTGCGCGAACGCGCCGCGAGGCTTTCGATCACCGGATGAGCAGGTTTTTGCCGCAACGGTAAGTGGGATTCGCTCACGCGATGATGTCGGGGATGATCCGGTCTTCCAGCGCCATCAGCCGGTCTTTCAGGAAAAGTTTTTTCTTCTTCATGCGCTGGATCTGCAGAGGGTCGCAATTCATGGCGATCATCGCGTTGATGGCCGCGTCGAAATCGGCGTGCTCCTGCTTCAGCCGAGAATATTCGAGGCGGATATCAGCCTGTTCCTGTTCGGACATTATCTACCGTCTGCACGTCTGCGGCGCCCAAAAATGGGCCTGATTGGGCGAGGCCGGAGGTATCTTGCACCGGCGCGCAGCCAATATCACATTTCGTATTGTCGTGGAATGCTACCACGCAGCATTCGACATCGATGCCCGATAGTGGCACACTGTCATTATGCCGTCACAGAAGCGGACTTGCGGTGGACGCGCCTTGACGGCTGCAATCGAGGAAACCATGAAAGGGAGAACCAATCATGTCTCTTGCATCCCATCTTGATGAGCTGCAGCGGAAACACGGCGACATCGAACGCGAAATCGATGATGCGATGAACCATCCATCGGTCGACGACCTCGAAATCGTGAATCTCAAGCGGCGCAAGCTGGCACTCAAGGACGAGATTGAAAAACTGAAGGCGAAACCGACCAAGCACTGACGCTCTTCTACAGCGCCGCGCGTCATTTGGACGCGCAAAGGACGCTGTAGTACTTCTGATTTGACGCATGATCCCCAGCGAAAATCGATTCCGATTTTCGGGGGCATGCGCAGGGGTAGCTGCGCCCCTTTCGGCGCGCGACCATCCTTCCGGTGGCAGCCATGCCGCTGGAATCCCCTTTATTTTGTTCGAGCGACATGGACACGACAATGGTTGGCGCCGTCTTCCTGCTATCGATTTAGCAGGTCTGCCTGCCTGCCGCCATTGACAAGCCATCTTTGCTCCTCCACCTCATGCCCGGACCTTCTACAGCGCCGCGCCTCCTTTCGGACCCGCGAATGACGCTGTATTTTGATTTTTGCGCATGATTGTTTCCGGAAACCGATTCCGGAATTCGGCGCTAACAAAGGGCAGCCGGCCATGACCGGATATTTTTCTTCTCCCTTCCTGCGCCGCACGTCGGTCGGTGTCGATGTCGGCGGCGTGATGGTCGGCGGGGGTGCCCCTGTCGTCGTGCAGTCGATGACCAACACCGACACCGCCGATGTCGACCAGACAGTCGCTCAAGTTGCGGCCCTGCATCGCGCCGGCTCCGAGATCGTGCGCATCACCGTCGACCGTGACGAGAGTGCTGCCGCTGTGCCCGCCATCCGCGAGCGGCTCGAACGGCTCGGCATCGATGTGCCGCTGGTCGGCGATTTCCACTATATCGGCCACAAGCTGCTCGCCGACCATCCGGCTTGCGCCGAGGCGCTGGCCAAGTACCGCATCAATCCCGGCAATGTCGGCTTCAAGGACAAGAAGGACCGGCAGTTCACGGCGATCGTCGAGATGGCGATCCGGTACGACAAGCCGGTGCGCATCGGCGTCAACTGGGGGTCGCTCGACCAGGAGCTTCTGACCCGGCTTATGGACGACAACCAGCGCCAGGGCTTTCCGCTGACCGCGCAGGAAGTGACGCGCGAGGCGATCGTGCAGTCGGCGATCCTTTCGGCCGAAATGGCCGAGGAGATCGGTCTTGGCCGCGAGAAAATCATCCTCTCGGCCAAGGTCAGCGGCGTACAAGACCTGATCGCCGTCTACACCGAGCTTGCCACCCGCTCCAATCACGCGCTGCATCTCGGCCTCACCGAGGCCGGCATGGGTTCGAAAGGCATCGTCGCCTCATCCGCGGCGATGGGCATCCTTCTCCAGCAAGGCATTGGCGACACGATCCGCATCTCGCTGACACCGGAGCCGAATGGCGACCGCACCCGCGAGGTGCAAGTATCGCAAGAACTGCTGCAGACCATGGGATTCCGGCAGTTTGTGCCGATCGTCGCCGCCTGCCCCGGCTGTGGCCGCACGACTTCGACCGTGTTCCAGGAACTCGCCCAGAATATCCAGGCGGATCTGCGCAAGAACATGCCGGTGTGGCGTGAAAAATATCCCGGCGTCGAGAACCTCAAGGTCGCGGTGATGGGCTGCATCGTCAACGGTCCAGGTGAATCCAAGCATGCCGATATCGGCATTTCGCTGCCCGGCACCGGCGAGACGCCGACGGCGCCGGTGTTCGTCGACGGCAGGAAGGCGGCGACGCTGCGCGGCCCTTCGATTGCCGCCGACTTCGAAAAAATGGTCGCCGATTATATCGAGCAGCGGTTTGGGCAACCTGGCAAGGCTGCGGCGGAGTAGGTCGATGCGGCGCTTCCCCTGGGCGACGCCGGTTTTGCTTGGTGGACTGGTTTTGCTTGGCGGGCTCGGCTGGGCGACAGCCGCTCACGCCGATCCGCCCCGCCCCGCCAAGCAGCGGCTGCTAGACCGGGTTTGCAATCTGATCGAGGCCCATGCGGATCAAAACGGCCTGCCCAAGGATTTCTTTGCCCGGCTGATTTGGAAGGAAAGCCGCTTCGATCCGAATGCGGTCAGTCCGGTCGGCGCCGAAGGCATAGCCCAGTTCATGCCGGGTACCGCCAAGATACGCGGTCTCGCCAATTCCTTCGATATCGAGCAGGCCATCCCGGCCTCGGCAAAATATCTCGCCGAAATGAAAACCGGCTTCGGCAATCTCGGCCTGGCGGCCGCCGCCTACAATGCCGGTGAAAACCGGGTATCGCGCTGGCTGAGTTCCGGCGGCTTCCTGCCGATGGAGACCGAAAACTACGTTCTGGACATCATGGGCGAGCCGGCCGACAGGTTCACCGACACCGCCTATGCCGGCACCATCCGGCCGCTCGACAAGAAGGCGAGCTTCGCGGTCGCCTGCCGCAGGCTGCCGGTCATCAAGTCCCAAACCGTGGCCATGGCGTCGATCAACATCAAGCCGTGGGGCGTGCAGGTGGCCGGCAATTTCCGCCGCGCCGCGGCGCTCAATCAATGGAATGGTGTGAAGCGCCGATTTCCGGCCTTGCTGAAGGGCCATGATCCGGTGGTCAGTCGGGTGCGCTCGCCGATCGGAAGGCGCGGCATCTATGCGGTCCGGATCGGCGCCGACTCCAAAGCCAAGGCCAACAACATCTGCCAGAAACTGCAAAGCGTCGGCGGTGCATGCATTGTCGTGCGGAATCGGTAAGGGTAACCGCCGATTGGCCGCCAAACCGCCGAAGCTGTGCTTTCATTTCACGAATTCTGCTGCTCCATGGCTCCAGCTATAGGTTTACCATGACCGATCGTCTCTACAGCGATCCCGACCTCGTCCAGTTCTACGATATCGAGAACGAAGGTGGGGTGGACTTCGACTATTGCATCGGCTTTGCCAAGGATGCCGGCTCGGTTCTCGATCTCGGCTGCGGCACCGGGCAATTGGCCGCCGCGCTCGCCGACCGGCGCAGCGTGACCGGCGTCGATCCGGCGCCGGCGATGCTCGATATCGCCCGCCGCAGAGCCGGCGGGCAGAGGGTCGACTGGATCGAAGCCGATGCGCGCAACGTCCGGCTCGGACGACGCTTCGACCTGGTGATTTTGACCGGGCACGCCTTCCAGGTGTTTCTGACGCCAGAAGATCGAGAGGCGGTGCTTCGCACGATCGCTGTTCATCTGGCTGCCGACGGGCGCTTCATCTTCGACACGCGAAATCCGGCCACCGACGAATGGCTCGAATGGACGCCGGGACGGTCGCAACGGGAACTCAGTCATCCCGGATTGGGCAAGGTAAGAGCGTGGAACGATTTCCGCCGTGATCCCGCTACCGGTGTCGTCACTTACTCGACCCATTACGAAGCTCCCGACATCGGACGGGTGCTCAGCGCCGAATCGAAAAGAGCCTTCCCGACAAAGGAAAGCCTTGCGCAAATGCTGGACCAGACCGGACTGGTCGTCGACGAATGGCTCGGCAACTGGCGTGGCGAGCCATACGGTCCGACATCGCCGGAAATCATTCCGATCGGCCTGCTGCGCTAGCCGGACGTTGCTTCGCCTTGAGCGGTTCCCCATCCTTTGACGTGACCGACTGAGCACAATACGAAGACATAACCGGCCAATTGCGGCGCTGCGCTGGCGACGTGCCCACCGATGCAACTCGTGTGCGTCGCGCAGATTTGGCTGTTCTGAACATCGCACATTCGATGGCCCGGACGGTCCGTATCCGCAGCCCGATAGAGGCTAACAGCACCGAAGCCCTACGCCGGCTGGCGCTCGCCGGTGTCGGCATCATTCGCATGTCGGACTATTGGTCGGGCCGGACATCAGAATAGGCAGACTGACCGCATTGCTCACCGGATACAATCATCATGACGGGCCGCCAATCTGCGCTGTTTATCCGCCTGGCCGAATTCTGTCGCCGCGTGTGCGCGTGTTCGTGGATTTCCTGGCCGAACAGCCTCCTTGGCTACACGGTGCGCCGTAAGACGTCGGGAATACAGCTTGGAACAGCGTCAGCTGTTGCGGGCCACCACGAATTCCGCTGCCTGCTTCAGAAGCACGGCCTCTTCGCCATAGGGATGAAGTAAGGCGTGGGCCTGGTCGACGAGGCCCTGAAGCTGGTCCCGCGCCCAATTGGCGCCGTGCAGCGCCACCAGCGTCGCCTTGCCGGCGGCGGCATCCTTGCCGGTCGCCTTGCCCATCTGATGCGCGTCCGCCGTCAGGTCGAGCAAATCGTCGGCAAGTTGAAAGGCAAGTCCGATCGCCGAGCCGAATTCCGCCAGTCTTTCACGGTCGGCCGCTGGCGCGCCGGCCAGGATTGCGCCCGCCTCGCAGGCAAAGCGGATCAGTGCGCCGGTCTTCATCTCCTGAAGCCGGATGATGCCGGCTTCGTCCGGCCTGAAACGCTCGGCTTCGAGATCGAGCATCTGGCCGCCGACCATGCCGCCGGCTCCGGCGGCACGGGCCAGCGCCAGCACCAGCGCCGCCCGTCGCTCGGCCGGCAGCATTGTCGCTTCGTCGGCAATGATGTCGAAGGCGAGCGCCAGTAAGGCGTCGCCGGCGAGGATGGCGGTCGCCTCGTCGAAAGCCTTGTGCACGGTCGGCTGGCCACGGCGCAGATCGTCGTCGTCCATGGCCGGCAGATCGTCATGGATCAGCGAATAGCAATGCACGCATTCGAGCGCCGCCGCCACGCGCAGTGCCGCCTCGCCGTTGGCGGAAAACAGCGCGGCGCTTTCCATGACCAGGAAAGGGCGCAGCCGCTTGCCGCCGTTCAGCACGCCGTGGCGCATCGCCTCCATCAGACGTTGCGGCCGCGCGATCTCGCCTGAAAGCAGGCGGTCGTCGAGCAGTTGCCTGAGCAGCGCCTCGACCGGACCTGTGCGCGCGACAAGCGCTGCCTCGAACGGCATTTTATGGTCTTTCGTCATGCCGGGGACGGGTAGCCGACACTCAGACGTTGCGCAAGAAGCCAAGCGCCATTATGCCGGGGCAGGGAGCAGCATGGATTGAGCGGCTTGGCGGAACCGATCGTCGATCACGAAACCGAAGGGCTGGACATGGTGAGGCCGAAACGCGGCAACCGCATCGGTCTCAAACGTTGGCCCCGGCACTGGGTCCGGCGCGGCATCACCGTCGCCGTCGTGCTGGCGCTGATGCCGGTGGTGCTGACCTTTCTTTATCTGCCGCCGTTCGTGCATCCGGTATCGACACTGATGCTGAAGGATCTGGCGACGTTTTCCGGCTATGACCGGCGCTGGGTCTCGATCGACGATGTGGCGCCGGCGCTGGCGAATTCGGTCATCATGTCGGAGGACGGGCAGTTCTGTTTCCATCGCGGCATCGACCTTGGCGAGTTGAGGGGCGTCGTCGACGACGCGCTGGCCGGCGAGATGACGCGCGGCGCATCGACCATCACCATGCAGACCGTGAAGAACCTCTATCTGTGGTCGCGGCCGCTGGGCTCGGTCCGGAAGGTCGTCGAGTTGCCGCTGGCCGTCTATGTCGACATGGTGATGTCGAAACGGCGCATCATGGAAATCTATCTCAATATCGCCGAATGGGGGCCGGGCATCTATGGCATCGAGGCCGCCGCCCAGCACCATTTCGGGGTTCCGGCAAAACGATTGTCCCGTCGCCAGGCGGCGCTGCTTGCCGTCACCCTGCCGAACCCAATCGCGCGCAACCCTGCGAAGCCCGGACCGGGGCTGAGACGGCTGGCCTCGCTGATCGAGCGGCGCGCAGGCCGCTCCGGCGCCTATGTCGGCTGTCTGCGATAGCTTTAAAAAAATTCGCGGCGGCGCTGGCCAAAACGGCGCAGGGCGTGTATAGGCACGCGACTTTCTCCGATTCCGGCCCCTGACGCGGCCCTTTCACGAGGGCAGCCGGGGCATTTTGACCATGTAGTGGAGCATATCCATGGCCGTACCGAAACGAAAAACCTCTCCGTCGAAGCGCGGCATGCGCCGTTCGGCCGATGCATTGAAGGCCCCGACCTATGTCGAGGACAAGAATTCCGGCGAGATGCGCCGCCCGCACCATATCGACCTGAAGACCGGCATGTATCGCGGTCGCCAGGTTCTGGAGCCGAAGGAAAGCTGAGAACGCTTTCGACGGTTTGTGCCTATCGAAGGACCGGCCATCGCGCCGGTCCTTTTCCGTTTTGGCGCAGATGATCGCCCACCGGATCATTTTCGAACAGCCCAGCAGCCATGCCGGATGGCAGCCGGGCCGGCTGGCACTGTTATTTCGCACGTTCTTTGTCCGTGTTCGCGGTCGCATACGAAAATTCTTGACGGCGAACGCCGAGCGCATACTAGAGAAGGTTGTCCAACCGGAGCCTTCTGATGTTCGGTGCCATCCCGCTGCTGATCGTGCCCTTCGTCCTCTATAATCTCGGGCTTCTGGGAATATTCGGCGGCGGCGACGATCCCTGGGCAAGCCAAATATTCTCGATCCGCATGATGTCGGGCGGAGTGTTCTCAATGACGCTCGGCGATCTGATCTTGCTGATCGGGCTGCTTCTCTTCTTCGTCGAAATCGTGAAATCGACGCGCACGAGAAACGCCTCGATCATGGACCACCTGTTGTCGACCTTCGTCTTCGTGGCGTTCCTGGTCGAGTTCCTGCTGGTGAAGGGCGCGGCGCACTCGGTTTTCTTCACGCTGATGGTCATCGCACTGGTCGACGTCTTGGCCGGCTTCTCGGTGTCGATGCGAGCGGCCACCCGTGACATAAACATGGGCTAGAGGCCCGGCCGCAACCTGGGTCGGCGGTGAAGCCAACCGCTTGGATGCCGGCGATGGCGGCTGTTTCATCATTATCCAACGTATCGGTGGAATGCGGACAGTGCCGGTGACGGCGCCGGCATTGTCACGGACCGCGCCGATCGTCCGGTTCCAGGGCCACGCCCGGGGAACCAGCGCTATTTTTTCTTGGCGCGCGCCGGCTTCTTCACCGGGGCAGGCGGCGCATTGGCGAGGTCTTCCGCTTCCTTGGCAAGACGAAGCGCCTTCAGTTTGTTGGTCTTTATCTGGCGGGCGTCGCTCTCGGCCACATATTCCGCCATCGCCTTCTGGCGAACCGTGGCTGCCTCTTCCTGCTTCTTAAAACGCAAATCTGCTCGCGCGCGGGCAGTATCCTTAGAGTTCTCAACCAAGGGTTTTTCCAATCCCGTAAATTATAGTTTTCATTTCTTTAATAGCAGAGCCGGCCTGCAATGGGGAAAATAAGTTGGTCAGGCGCGGGAATCGCACCTGGCGCCCGGCGCCTTTCGGGCGGCAACCGCCTCATATCCGGCCTGCAGGGTGGCACGCACGGTGGCATCCGGGGGCGTGTCGGAGGGCGTGCCCAGATGTTCGTGGCGCAGTTCGTCCATGAACTTTTCCCACATCGGCGGGCCGCCCTTCTCCAGAAGCTCGGCGCGGATCGAGAGCTCCTCGCTGACAGGCAGCCAGACGCGACCCCAGGCGCCGAGATGCGCCAGGATCGGCACCAGCGTGATCGCCATTTCGGTCAGGCTGTAGATCGCCTTCTGCTTGTGGGTGGGATCGTCGGCCCTGGTCAGCATGCCGAGCTCCATCAGCCGCTTCAGCCGATCGGCGAGGATGTTGGAAGCGATTCCTTCCAGCGACCCATTGAGCAGGTCGCGAAAGTGGCGTTTGCCGCCGAAAATCATGTCGCGAAGGATGATCAGGCTCCACCGGTCGCCAAACACTTCAAGCGACAGGTTGATCGGGCACCCAGACCGGCGATCGATGCTCATGCGATTCTCCGATAGAAACCGGTTGCATCATCATATCAGTTTTATTATCGTGCAACTGATTGCAAAAAGCAATCGGATTTAGGAGGAGATTGCGATCATGATGAAGGCTGCGGAACCCGAAATCGCGTCCCAGACGTTTGGCGACCCCGCGCACCCACCGATGCTGCTGATCATGGGTGCCATGGCTTCGATGCTCTGGTGGCCGGAGGGGTTCTGCCGGAAACTGGCCGGCAAGGGCCTGTTCGTGATCCGCTATGACAATCGCGATACTGGCCGTTCAACCAAATATGCGGCGGGCGAACCGCCTTACACTTTCGACGACATGGTGGACGACGCCATCCGCGTCCTCGACAGCTATGGCATCGCGAAAGCGCACGTGGTCGGCATGTCGATGGGCGGCATGATCGCGCAGCTTGTGGCGCTGAAGCATCCGTCGCGAGTCATCTCGCTAACGGCGATCAGCACTTCGCCTGTAGGAATCGACACGTCGCATCTGCCTGGCACGACCGAAGCCTATATGAAGCACTCGGCCGAAGGCGCTGATGTCGACTGGTCGAACCGTGACCAGGTGATCAACTTCGTCGTCAAGGACGCGCACGCAATCGCCGGCACCGCGCATCCCTTCGACGAGAAGGGGACGAGGGCGTTCGTCGAACAGGATTATGACCGATCCGGCGGGTTGTTGAGCGCGACCAATCACTTCCTGCTCAAGAGCGGCGAAGATCGGGGCGGCGAGGACCGGAAGGGCCGTCTGCACGAATTGAAGGCCCCGCTCCTCGTTATCCACGGCACCGCGGATCCGATCTTTCCGGTCGAGCATGGCGTTGCTCTCGCAGAGGCGGTTGCCGGCGCGAGGCTTGTCCGCATCGAAGGCGGCGGGCATGAGCTGCATCCCAACGATTGGGCTGCGATCGTTGATGCCATTGTCACTCATAGCCAAGCCAGGTAAGTAGCCCTCGACGATCAATATCCGGCGGTGAGACGCTGCCACGACCGGTTGCTGCAACGCCCGTCCGTCGCCCGCGCGATCGCGGAAGCGCAGCCCTATTCTTCCCCTATGACAACGGTTAAGCCCGATGCTGCAAATACCGCCCAGCTTCAGCTTCCGGGGGAACCAAGCTGCTCTGCATCCCAGAACTGGTCGAGCCAGATGTTGAGCTTCAGGAAGCCGGCACTGCTGACCGTATAGACGCGCCTTGTCCCTTCCGGCTTGGCGTTGACCAGCCCGGCGTCGAGCAGCACTTTCAGATGCTGCGAAACAGCCGGGCGCGAGACCGGCAACCCGGCGGCCAGTTCGTTGACGGTCTTCGGGCCGCGCCGGAGCTCTTCCAAGAGATAGCGCCGGTTGGGATCGGCAATCGCCATGAAGGCGTCGGAAAACATCATGCCTTATTTGTGAGGCAAAGTTTTCCAAATCTCAACCGTTGGTTTCAGGCTTTCTGCGCGGATCGAGCCGCAAGGCTTCCGGCGTGATCGAGCGCTCGGCCGGTTGTGTCGTGAAGGCGTCACGGTCTTCGATCGGCACCGGTGCGCGCCGGCTGATGCGCAGCAGCGTATAGCCCGCCAGGCAAAGATGCGCGAGGGCCGTTGCAAGGAACAGGCTTTCCGGCCGCATCCAGCCCATCAGGCCGGCGGCCAGCAGCGGCCCGATCATCGTGCCGAAACCATAGAGCAGCAGCAGACCGCCGGACACCTTGACGAAATCCTCCGCTCGGGCGTGGTCGTTGGCATGAGCCACGGCGATCGAATAGAGCGTGTAGGCGAAGGCGCCGTAAGCGGCGGTGCAGACGATGACGAAGACGCCGGAGCGCGGCTCAAACAGGAAAAGCGCGAGAGCGAACAGCGCCGCGCCGAAGGCCAGGCCTGCCAGCACAAAGCGGCGGTCGGTCTTGTCGGAGAGACGCCCGGCCGGAAGTTGCATGGCGGCGCCCGCGACGACCACCAGGCTCATCATCAGCGCGATCTCGGCCGTGGAAATGCCGATGCGGGCGCCATAGACCGCGCCAAGCGTACCCCAGGCGCCGTTGGCGACGCCGATCAAAACGCAGGCGATCGCCGACACCGGCGAATTGACATAGAGCCCCTTGACGTCGAGCGAGACGTCCTGCAGCGGCTTGGGATGCGAAGCCGTCGACACTGCGGTCGGAATGAGCGACAGGCAGAACAGGATGCCGGTGATCATGAACAGCGAGGCCGACTTCACGTCACCGCCGGCAACGATCATCTGGCCGCCCATGATCGAGGCATAGGTGACCATCATGTAAAGCCCAAAGACGGCGCCGCGGTTCTCGTTGGCGGACTTCTCGTTCAGCCAGCTTTCGATGACCATGAAGGCGCCGGCCATGGTGAAGCCGGTGAAGGCGCGCAGCAGGATCCAGACATATTCGTCGATGATCAGGCCGGTGAGCAGTGCGACGATGGCTCCCGATGCCGCAAAGGCACCGAAAGCGCGTACGTGACCGGCCCGGCGCACGAGGCGCGGCGCAAAGAAGCAGCCGGTGACGAAGCCGCCGGCCCAGGCCGTGCCCATCAGGCCGAGCGATGCGGTCGAGAAACCTTCCAACTGGCCGCGCAGCGGCAACAACAGCCCGTGCAGTCCGGTCGCCGCCAGCAGGAAAGCGGTGCCGCGAAGCAGCGAGAGGATCGGTCGGTAGCTTGCAAACATTTAGCTGATCCGGCTGGAATTTTGGGAGGGTCTGAAGACAGTCGCATTCGAGCTTTCGGCGGCGGGCGCTTCGGCTCTGGAAACTATTCGCGGCGGAACAGCGCCTCGGCCGCTGATTTGGTGGTGCTCTTGGTCTTGAGCTCGGCTTCGAGCCGGGCGATCTCGTCGCGCAAGATGGCGATCCGCTCGGACAGTTCATCGACGGAAAGCAGCGACAGATCCTGCCCGATCTCATGCAGGCGCGCTTTCTTTTTGGGTTCGTCGTCGAAGATCGCCATCGTCGCTCCTCGCTCATGCGCAACAAATTAAACTGCTACAGCGCCGTTTGCGCGTCCAATCGCACGCCGGCGCTGCAGTGGCCATTTGCCTGATTTGGCAATCAGCATACATAGGGCAGGGGCATGGATGCAAACAGTCGGCGAGAAAACCGGCGGCCGGCAAGAAACTGGCGAAGCGAGACGGGAAAATTCATGGCGAGCGGACAGAACAAAATTCCGGCGAAGATGACGGCAATCGCGATCTCGGAACCGGGCGGACCGCGGGTGCTGAAACCGGAAACGCGCGACGTGCCCGTGCCCGGTCCCGGCGAAATCCTGATCCGGGTGCGCGCCGCCGGTATCAACCGGCCGGATGTGCAGCAGCGCAAGGGCGTCTATCCGCCGCCGCCCGGTGCGTCGGACCTGCCGGGCCTCGAAGCGTCAGGCGAAGTCGCGGCTCTTGGCGACGAGATATCGCGCTGGCGCGTCGGCGACCGGGTCTGCGCGCTGACGCCCGGCGGCGGCTATGCCGAATACGTCAAGGTCCATGCCGGCAGCGTGCTGCCGCTGCCCGCCGGCTTTACCCACACCGAAGCGGCGGCGGTACCGGAAAACTACTTCACCGTCTGGCATAATGTCTTCGAGCGCGGCGGCCTGAAGGGCGGCGAGACGCTGCTCGTGCATGGCGGCTCGTCCGGGATCGGCACCACGGCGATCCAGCTCGCCTCGGCCTTCGGCGCCTATGTCATCACCACCGCCGGCAACCAGGAGAAGTGCGACGCCTGTCTGAAGCTCGGCGCCGACCGGGCGATCAACTACCGCGAGGAGGATTTCGTCGCGGCGGTCAAGGACGCGACCGGCGGCAAGGGCGCCAACGTTATCCTCGACATGGTCGGCGGCGACTATGTGGCGCGAAACTACGACGCTGCGGCGGTGGAAGGCCGCATCATCCAGATCGCTACGCAGAGCGGGGCGGTGGCAAGCGCCGATTTCTCGAAGATAATGGTCAAGCGACTCACCCACACCGGCTCGACGCTGCGGCCGCGCACCGTCGAATTCAAGGCGGCGATCGCCGCGGCGCTGGAGGCGCAGGTGTGGCCGCTGCTCGGTACCCGCAAGGTAGCACCCGTCATGGACATGATCTTCCCGCTCAAGGAAGCGTGGCGGGCGCATGAGCGGATGGAGGATGGCGAGCATATTGGCAAGATCGTGCTCGATGTCGGCTGACGGTCGGCAAACAAGCTGAACAAAGGCTTAATTGTGCAATGCAACAAACGCATTGCGGCCATGCAAAAGCGTCTGTTCAACTTTTCATCAACGATGCCTATTTGAGCGGCATCGAAACGATGGAGGACTACCATGAACCCGATCCGTGCTTTCCGTAACTGGCGCATGTACAATGAAACCGTGCGCGAACTGAACCGCCTGAACGCCCGTCAGCTCAACGACCTCGGCATCAACCGTGGTGACATCGAGAGGATCGCCCGCAAGGCGTTTTGATCTCGAGCGTGATATCGCCCGAAAGCATCAAGCCGCTTTTTCGCGACGTGGTGCTTCGGTCCGAGATCATGCTTTAGAAGCCAGAGCCGCAGCAGACGGGGTTTCCCGTCGCGGGTTCCGAGCCCGCTGGACCCTGTCCGGCGGGTTTTGTCGTTTTGAAGTCCCTGTAGCAGCAGCTGCGATGATCGATCGGTGCCACGAAGGCGCCGGCAAGATGCTGCAAAAAGCTCCACGCCCCCAGCGGCGCAACACTCCCACAAACTTCTGCATTCTCCGTTCCTGTAGCCATGCTGCCCGCTTCATCCCCAGCCTCCGTTCGCTGGTGATAAAACCGGACAACTCATCTGCTACCTAATCCGGACAACTCATCTGCTTACGACAGGACCTTCCAAAACCGTTGCGAAACGGCAACGGAGCGGTTATATACCCAGCGATTTTCCCATTTTGGTGGCTTACCCCACCGCCCGCGCGGGAACGCGGGCGAACGAGAAGGATATTTCATAATGGCCAATACGCTGCTGATGCCCAAGGCGACCGCCGTCTGGCTGGTCGACAACACCGCGCTCTCCTTCGAGCAGATCGCGCAGTTCTGCGGACTGCATCCGCTTGAGGTCAAGGCGATCGCCGATGGCGAGTCGGCGCAAGGCATCAAGGGCATGGACCCGATCATGACCGGCCAGCTGACCCGCGACGAGATCGCACGCGCCGAGAAGGACCCGAACCATCGGCTGAAGCTGTCTGACCCCAAAGTGCGGGTGCCGGAATCCAAGCGCAAGGGTCCGCGCTACACGCCGCTGTCGAAGCGCCAGGACCGGCCCAACGCCATCCTCTGGCTGGTGCGCAACCATCCCGAGCTGAAGGACGCGCAGATCGCGCGCCTCGTCGGCACCACCAAGTCGACGATCGATCAGATCCGCGACAGAAAGCACTGGAACTCGGCCAATCTGCAGCCGATGGATCCGGTGACGCTTGGTCTCGCCTCGCAGATCGACCTCGACATGGAAGTCAATCGCGCCTCGCGTGGCCGCGAACAGGCACAACCAGCTGGCGACACCCTGTTGCCGGCGGCATTGACCGAGCGGCTGGTGCCGGCGCCTGAGAAGCCGAAGGACGAGGATGCGGAGCTCGACGCCAACGCCGTCTTCGCCAAGCTTTCGGCGTTGAAGTCGAAGGACGAGGATACGGACGACGAGAAGTAGATGAGGCGCCTCTTCCTTCTCCCCTTGTTGTGGGAGAAGGTGGATCGGCGCGCAGCGCCGGGACGGAAGAGGGGTGTTGGAAGAAATGAGGCGTCGGCGTTCCCTGGAACACCCCTCATCCGGCCGCTTCGCGGCCACCTTCTCCCACAAGGGGAGAAGGAAAGGACCGCCGCGCCTAGGTTCGTGCGGCCCGGTCCGGCGCCATGCCGTAATCCTCGCTGCGCTCCACCGCACGATAGAAATCGGCGAGCTGCTTGCCGCGCTCCGGCTTGAAGACGCGGCCGGCGATGACAACCGAAGCGATGCGGTCAATGCGGAAAGCGCGAAAATCGTCGCGCATCTCGCACCAGGCGACCAGCGTCCACACCTTGCCCCAGAACCACAGGCCCAATGGTCTGATGTCGCGCGCGGTGCTGCGACCTGCTTCGTCGGAGTAGTCGATGGTCAGCACCTGGCGTTTTTCCACCGCGCGCTCGATCAGGTCGATTGCTTCGCGGGCGGCGTCGCTCACCACCCACATCGGCGTGTGGATCTCGGTGCGGGCGATGCGGTCCTTTTCAGCATCGGGCAGCACGGCGCCGATCTTGACCAGCGCCTCGTCGGCGGCCCGCGCCATGGCAGCGCCGCCAAACGCGCGCACCATGCGGGCGCCGGCGACCAGCGCGACGATCTCGTCACGCGTGAACATCAGCGGCGGAAGGTCGAAACCCTCCCTCATCATGTAGCCGACGCCGGCCTCGCCGTCGATCGGCACGCCAGTCGACTGCAGGTCGGCGATGTCGCGGTATATTGTTCGCTCGGAAACCTCGAGCCATGTGCCCAGCTTCTGGGCGGTGACCAGCCGGCCACCGCGCAAATGCTGCACGATCTGGAAGAGCCTGTCGGCGCGACGCATCGTATCGTCCCTCGATGTTGTTTTTATGCATGTCGTTGTCCCAAAACCGGTTCCCACTTTTGGGCGACATGCATTATAGTTCGAGCCCTTCGCGCTTGCGCTGCGCGGCGACGAATGCCGCGCCGAAGGACAATTTCCCTGTTGTCGGCGTCTTTGCATCCAGCACCCGCCAGAACGGCGCGATGTCGCTCAGCGTCATGCCGCTCTTCAGATCCTCGTTGGCGGCCTCGGCGACAGTGCGCAGATGATAGCCGATAGTGACCGGACATGTCACTTCGGCACCGTGCTCGATGGCGAGCGCGGTGCGCAACGCGCGGACATCCATGGCCACGCCCTTTGGGATGGAGCGGATGAAATTATCGACCTGCCGGGCCGTAGGCACCAGCATCGGCTGGCCCTCGACGACGTCGCCAACAGTGCGCGGCGTCGGCTTGATACCGTTGATGCCTGGCGTGTTCAGCCTGTCGTTCCAGCTTTTCACCATTCCGGTTGCTTCCACCTCTAAACGAAAAGGCCGAAACTGTTGCCGTCGGGATCGAGGCAATAGGCGAATGTGCCGGCCGGGATGGAGATCGCCGGCGAGACGACCTGACCGCCGTTCTGCCTCACCCGTTCCATGGCGTCCTCGATCGGTGCGGCGACCGACAGATGGATGGTCGGGCCGGTTCCCGATGCCGCGGGTTTCCCGGGGTAGATGTGCCCGGAGGCCGTTCGGTCCTGGGCGGCGAACATGGCAATCGGGTTCGGGCCGCTCTCCTCCAGAATGAGATCGTTCTGGAGCACCGACCCATAGAAGGCGCGCGTGCGATCCATGTCGGTGACGGGGATCTCGAACCATGCCGAGGCTTTTGCAGGGATGAATGCCATGTCTGTCTCCTGATGCTGTCGCACTATTGCACGCCGCTCCTGACACCATACTGTCAGGAGGCTTCAGCATATTCCCCTTCGGCATACTCCTTGGCGAACAGCGTACGCATCTCAGCGAGGTCGCTGCTTCTCTGGGGATAGAGCGTCTTCAAATAGGCAAGAGCGAAGGTGCCGGGTGCCGAACCCGGCGCAGACACGATGCGGCCGTCGGCGACCGCATAGGGCACGTCCTGATAGTTCTGGGCGCCCGGGTAACCCGGTTCCTTTTCGTTGATCCAGTCACGACCATTGCTGGTGTGTTTGGCCTTGTCGAACAAGCCGGCACGTGCCAGTGCCAAGGTGCCGGCGCAAATGCCGCCGACCACACCGCCGCGCGCCGCAATTGCCGTCAGCAGTCCTGTGACGTCCGGCGGGGCATCGACCCACTGGTCGGAGCCGATGACCGCCACAGCGTCGAGATCGGTGTTTTCATCAACCTCGGTGGAACGGTCGGGCGTCAGCATAAACCCGCTGGCTGAGGTCACCGGCTTGCCGTTCGGCGTCAGCGACACCGCGCGTGCGCCGAACCATTCGACCGCCGAAGCCGCCAAAAGCCCGTATTCCCAGTCGGCGAAGCGATCGATGAAAAGGACGCCGATGGTCTTCTGTTCGGACATTTCCTGCTCCGTCTTTCGGCCCGCCGGGCCTATTTATCTGGGCGCCGTGGCGTCCGCATCCAACTGCTGCCGCGAAGAAATCGCCTCAATGGCCGCGGCCGTGGCGGCCTTCGTAATTATCCGGCCAACCGATGTCCTTGCGGATGCTCTGCGGCAACCCGTTCATGAAACGCCGGGTGCGGATCTCGTTGCGCATCGTCCTGATCTTGCCGACATAGTGCTGCACGCTGCGCAGAATGGTAAAACCGTTCATAGCTGGTCTCCTCTCTTTCGATGGAGACACTATCGCACACCCCTCCTGACAGCAGTCTGTCAGGAGGCTTGATGGCCTTAATGATGCTGCCGGTTGTCTTGCGGGTCTCGCCGGTGCGAGGCACGCCGGCCTGTTCGTCGCATGTCCCTGTCAGAGTTGAGATCGTTTAGCTTGCAGCGACGGACTGTCGGAATTCGCATCCTTCTGCGGTAGGGTCGGCGTTCTGATATTGAAGGAGAAAATTTTCCAGAGATCAGGGAGACGACCATGGGCCTGCAACTGACGGGAATCCACCATCTAACCGCTATCACCGCGAATGCGCCGGGAAACCTTCGTTTCTACACCGGCACTTTGGGGCTGCGGCTGGTCAAGAAGACGGTCAATCAGGACGACACGTCAGCCTATCACCTGTTCTATGCCGACGCCGAGGCGACGCCTGGCACCGATCTTACCTTCTTCGATTGGCCGGTCGGACGCGAACGGCGCGGCACCAACAGCATCGTGCGGACCAGCCTGAGGGTCGCCAGCCCCGAAAGCCTTGCCTGGTGGAAGGAGCGCCTGGCCGGCGAGACCGTCGCGACGGGAGAGATCGGCGATGTTGGCGGCTACCCGTCGCTGGATTTCGAAGACCCAGAAGGCCAGCGCCTGCGTCTCGTCAGCGATGGCGGCAAGGGCGACAGTCATCCCTGGGTTCAAAGCCCAGTCCCAGTCGAGCACCAGATACGCGGGCTCGGTCCTATCGTCATCAGCGTTCCCGACATCACCAACACCGAAGCCGTGCTGACCAGGGTGATGAACATGCGCACGGCGCGGGGCTATGCCTCGCCGGATGGTCAGGGTCAGGTTCATGTCTTCGAAATGGGCGAAGGCGGGCCATCGGCGGAACTTCATGTCACGGTCCAGCCGGGCCTTGCGCCGGCACGGCAAGGCGCTGGGGCGGTCCACCACGTGGCGTTCAGGGCGCCGGACCAGGAGACCTTGCACCAATGGACGGCGCGACTGGCCGAATTCCGCCTGCCGTCGAGCGGTGAGGTCGAACGGTACTACTTCCGTTCGCTCTATTTCCGCGAGCCGAACGGTATACTGTTCGAGATTGCCACCGACGGCCCCGGGTTCACGGCCGACGAGCCGCTGGAAACGCTGGGCGAAAGGCTGGCCTTGCCACCGTTCCTCGAACCGAACCGGGCTGCGATCGAGGCCGGCCTCAAGCCGCTATAGCAACTCTATCGGGAGCGAACGAAAGGAGCGATTAACAGCCCACCGCGATGCTGGAGCGTCCTTTGAATCTACGCATCGTGCTTTCCGAAATCGATTTCGATTTTCGGGCCGATGCGCTAGTCAAAAGCGGCATGTCGAAACTCCTCGCGCTCGTTATCATTGCCATGATGGCCATCCAGCTGATCAAGCCGCTCGGCTGGCCGGGGCTGAAGCGGCGCAGCGACTTCTGGAAGCTGGCGGTGCTGGCGATGGCGGCAATTTCGATAACAGCGGCGCTGGGGCATTGGACCTAAAGCGCGTCGCGTTCGACCGACCTCACGCGACGCGCTTTAGGTTGTTGGTTTATGCATGTCGTTTTCGCAAAACCGCTGCACACTTCTGCGCGACATGCATTAGGGCTGGCGGCCGCTACGCGAGGCGTGGTTCGTTGGCCAGTACCAGGTCGACCAGATGTTCCGCCCAGGCCCGGTAGCCGGCTTCCGAGGCATGAAATCCGTCGGAGGCAAAACCGGCTTCGGCATCGGTGATCGGCAGGCGCGGCGCCGGCACCGCGCCTCGTTCGAGGCAGAGGCGCTCGCCCATCCGATTCATCTCGGCGGCGCGGATCTCCAGGATCTTTCCCAGCAGCGGCGGCATTGCCGGCGCCCGGGTGAATTCCAGCACCGGCGACCACACCACGCGCGCCTCAGGCCATTTGGCGCGCAGCGCGTAGAGCAGGCCGCCAAAATCGCTCTTGAAGCGTGGCACCGAGTGAAAGTTCTTAGTGTCGTTGGTGCCGATGGCGAGCACGATATGCGTCCAAGGATCAGCCGACAGATTGGGCAGCACGTAGTCGCGGATCTGGCCTGAGGTCGCCGAGTTAAAGCCGGCTGCCCGCCAGCGCACCGCACGGCCAGTGCGTTTCGAGATCAGCTCGGCCAGTTGCGCGGCCAGCCCGTACTCGGAATTGCCGATGCCGACTGAGGCGGCGGAAGAATCGCCAAGCATCAGGAGCGAGAGCGCCGGCGCCTGGCCTGATATCTCGTGCATGACCGGACCTTGCGCCGGCAGCATGCGGGTGGTGCGGCGGCGCACGCCGAGCCCCTGCCAGACATAGACCGGAAAGGCGAGCCAGGTGAGGAGGGCAAGAAAGCGCTGCATCGCAAGTCCATTAAAGGGCATGGCGAGCAGCACTTAGCGCATATCGGCCTAAAGGCGAAAGACCTTGCGTCGACTGCCCGTCGTCAATAGCAACAGGCGTCCTGCATCTCGGGCCTGTGTGCATATTCGTCGTGCAGCCGCACCCAATCCATCAGGCTGTGGTGGGGACCGGTCTCGTTGCGGCCCTTCGGCGTCAGGTCGAGATAGTGATAAGCGCCGCCCTTGTTTGGCCTCGAAGACATAGTCCTTCCGGACCTTCATCCAAGGCAATTCCCGCCGTTCGGCGGCGATGCTGTCGCGAAATCGCGTCAATTCCTTCTCGCGCGCCAGATGCGCCTTGTGCGCCTGGAACCAGTCTTCCCGTGAAACGATCTTGTTGTTTGGCATCAGCCTGCTCCTCGTTCAAGGACGTGTAGGCTCAACGCAAGCCGACAGGGCCGTCGCGTTTTTCTGGAGCATTTTGGAGCAGATCGAACCCAGGCCATATGGCCCGGGTTCGGACGAAGGTAGAAAAAACCGGTCAGGCGGCCTGTTCCAGCTCCGGCTGCCATTTTCCAAGCGCGGCCAGATGATTCATGTGGGCGCGGTGGGCAAAGGCGGCCTGGGCAGCGGCGACGTTGGCCGCCTTGCCGCTCCACGCCTTCTGTGGCGCCGCCTGCAAGGCGCGGCCGTAGGAGAAAGTCAATTTCCATGGATGCGGGCCGATGGCATTGATGGCATTGAGGTTGGCGGTCGCCTCCTCGTCCGATTGCCCGCCGGAGAGAAAGGCGATGCCCCCAATCGCGGCCGGCACAGTTTCGCGGAACAGTTTTATGGTCTTTTCGGCGACTTCCTCGGGGCTGCTGGGCTTGCCCGACTTCTTGCCGGCCAGAACCATGTTCGGCTTCAGGATGGTGCCTTCGAGGACGACGCGGGCCGCGTAGAGCTCGGTGTAGAGTTTCGTCAGCGTTGCCTTGCTGATCTCGTAGCAGGTGCCGATGTCGTGGGCGCCGTCCATCAGCACCTCCGGCTCGACGATCGGCACGATGCCGGCCTCCTGGCAAAGCGCCGCATAGCGGGCGAGTGCATGCGCATTCGAACCGATCGACGTGGCGGAAGGCACGCCCTTGGCGACGTCGATGTCGATCACCGCACGCCATTTGGCGAAACGGGCGCCGAGCTTGTAATAGTTGGCGAGCCGCTCGCGCAGGCCGTCGAGGCCTTCGGTGATGGTGTCGCCAGGGTACCCGGCGAGAGGCTTGGCGCCGGCATCGACCTTGATGCCTGGGATGGCGCCGGTCGCCTTGATGATGTCGACCAGCGGCGTGCCGTCGGCGGCGTTCTGCCGGATGGTCTCGTCATAGAGGATGACGCCGGAGATGTATCTGGTCATAGCCACCTTGGCGCGGAACATCATCTCGCGATAGTCGCGGCGGCTGTCGGCGGTCGATTCGACGCCGATCACGTCGAAGCGCTTTTTGATGGTGCCGGAGCTTTCGTCGGCGGCCAAAAGACCCTTGCCGTCGGCCACCATCGCGGCGGCAATGTCCTCAAGACGTTCGCTCATTGTGCATCCTCCTGAAACGGTTGTTCAAGCTAGCAGATCACTAGAGCAAGGCAGGTTCAAGTCGAACCATTCCGAGCGGGAAAGCTCGAATCGATTGAAACGCTCAAACGCCCCTCGTTTGACTGTCCGCCTCAGGGCCTCAGCGCTTCAGCACATCGACACCGGGCAGCGGCTTGCCCTCCATCCACTCCAGGAAGGCGCCGCCGGCAGTCGAAACATAGGTGAAGTCGTCGGCGACGCCGGCATGGTTGAGTGCTGCCACCGTGTCGCCGCCGCCGGCGACCGAGATCAATTTGCCGGCCTTGGTGCGCGCCGCGGCGTGCTTGGCTGCCGCCACCGTCGCCCGATCGAACGGCTCGATCTCGAAGGCGCCAAGCGGACCGTTCCAGACCAGCGTCGCGGCGCGGTCGATCCAGTCGGCAACGGTCTTCACCGTCTTTTCGCCGACATCGAGGATCATAGCGTCGGCCGGCACCTCTGATATGGCGACGGTTTCGCTGGCGGCGGCCGCCTTGAATTCCCTGGCGACGACACCGTCGACCGGCAGGATGACGGCGCAGCCGGCTTCGGCCGCCTCGATCATGATCTGCTTGGCGGTGTTGGCGAGATCATGCTCGCACAGCGATTTTCCGACATCGGTGCCGCGGGCGGCGAGGAATGTGTTGGCCATACCGCCGCCGATGACCAGCGCGTCGACCTTCTTCACCAAATTCATCAGGAGGTCGATTTTGCTCGACACCTTGGCGCCGCCGACGATGGCAACGACAGGGCGGGCGGGATTGCCGAGGCCCTTTTCCAGCGCGTCGAGTTCGGCCTGCATGGTACGGCCGGCGAAGGCCGGCAGCAGGTGCGCAAGACCTTCCGTCGACGAATGGGCACGGTGGGCGGCGGAAAAGGCGTCGTTGACGAAGATGTCGCCATTGGCGGCGAGCTTTTCGGTGAAGGCCGCGTCGTTCTTCTCCTCGCCCTTGTAGAAGCGGGTGTTTTCGAGCAGCAGCACGTCGCCGTTGTTCATGGCGGCGACGGCGCTCGCCGCTGCGTCGCCGATGCAATCCGGCGCGAAGCCGACAGGGCGGCCAAGCACCTCCGCGGCCGCCTTAGCGATCGGCTCAAGCGAGAATTCGGGCGAGGGTCCATCCTTGGGC
>NZ_JAMYLP010000007.1:0-116171 GCF_040318085.1 Mesorhizobium sp. M1322 | reverse complement strand
TCGGCTCGATCAGCGTCCACTCCTCATCGGTCAGATCACTTGCGTAGCGCGGGCAGCGCCGTTCATACTGCGGGCGAGTGGTTTCGGTCCAAGGCATCGTGATCTCCGTCGAATCTCAGCAATCCGACAGAATCACAACCTGCTGAAATCACTCACTCCTTTTTGGATCGGACACTAAGAAGGCTTATCCAAACAGCGACCGCTTTGAAGAGGATGGTCGCCGCATATACAGCGCCTATGAAGGAACTAAAAGGCGCCACCGTATAGCTTCAGTGCAGCGCGCTCGCTTCATCGCGATCATTGCCGTTACATCCGCCATCGCTGTGGTGCTGGCGTGGTGGCTATGGCACCTAGGCTGGTGGCAATGAACGTTTGCAGTGCGCCTAAGGAGATCCGCCTTTGAGGGCGATCAGGCCGATCAGGATTGCGCTTGCCGCAGCAATCGATGCCCACCAAGTTGCATTGCGCGAAGGTCGCCAGCGTCGGCGGTGTCTGGCGCGCTTTCGCCACTGGCCAGACCGGTTATCGTAGCGCGATTTGTCCACTCCTCCCACTCCTTGAGTCAACAATGCGTTTGTTACCGATTGGAGCGCAGACGCGCGGCCAAGGTGGGCTTTAGGAGGCGGGCGCCAAGCCAACGGCTATTCTAAAGCCGATCGGCCCGCGCATGGCGGGAGTGCAGGTTTTAACCTCAGCGATCAAAATCGACTTCATCACAATGAACGGCGACAATCTCAAAGAGTCAGGGCATGACCGGAGCTTCGGAATTCTGCTGGATCGAATAGATGTGTTGGCTGGGAAATAGCACAATTAGGCGCTCCGCGAAGGTAATCGCTGAGGCTGAGTGCGCCGAACGCGCCGCAAAGACGGCAAGATTGAAATCGCTTCGCATGGCAACTCAGTGTGACCTGACGGTTTCGTTCCCGGAGGAGCTCGATTGCTCGCTGCTTGTCGCGGCACTGACTCGAGGCGAATCATCGGGGCCAGCCTTTCAACCGTCTCAATGATGGCTTTGGCAAGGGCTTCGCCTTCATGGATAGTTTCGGAACCGAATAGCAACAAAACTGCTTCCTTGCTCGGCAACACGCCGGCTGGGCGGGTCCTGTTCAATAGCCCATGCGAACCAGTTTGAAGGCCGCCCAGGCCCTGCGGATGTTCTCTTGGACTCCATGCTAGCCCACCATGTCACGCAGCGGCTTCTTGCGGGTCTCAGCCAAGATGTTGCTAATATGCGGGACAACGCTCTTCGCTCTAGCGGGGCCGGCCCAGCGGCTTGGTTGCGAGGGGGACTGGCAGCTGGAGGCCGCTGGGCCTTGACCACCAGCGAGCTTAAGAGGAGGCGCTGTGCTGGCTGACCAAAACTTGCGCTCAAGGCAACGGAATAGCATCATTCGAACGAACACTGTTCGTCAGTATGTTCCCCATGCCGAACATCCGGAGGGCGCTCAATCTGCTCAACGGCAGGCCAGCGACTATGGAGCCGCATTTTGCCGCCATGTCGAGAGGCTGACGAACCTATTGTTTCGGTCGGCAGGGGCTCATGGTCGGAGAGATGATGATGCAGCACCTCGCCAAGGTTCCGCTTGTCGAACGTCTGGCCACAACGGGGCAGGTAGGACGGCCCGACAGCCAGTCGGGGTGACCAGCGGGCAATTGGGTCCGTTCGCCTTCCCCCGCGTAGCCCCTGCAGATCGGACCGCGGCCCGATCGGCTCCGCTCAGAGGAGGAGCGCGGGCTTCTCTTTGTCAGTACGATGCGCCAGATAAGGGGAGGCCGGCACCGCTTGGGGGGCGTTGGGGTAGATTGCCTTGTAGGGCGCCGGCCGGGCGGCGTTGGGGTCCGCCGCACGAATAAGCTAACAGAGGTTGGGACCTCGGGTATGGCGTGATCGCGGAAGTACCGTGCTTCCAATAGCTAGCCGGCCAGCGCCATGCCGACGGCAATGCCGATGCCGATCGAGAAATCCAGTGGCGAGCTTGCCGTCGAGGTCGATGGGACAAAGGCGCCGAGGGCACCGCGCCAGTCCCCTCGGGAAATTGGCTAAAAGCTCAGGCCGACGCGCGGACGTTGTGCTTGCGCTTCATGAAGTCCTTGGCGGTCCCGACCCCCACGGCCGCGGCGCGGCAGTAGGCGTCGGCGCCGACGGCCTTGCCGAACTCCTCGTTGAGTGGCGCGCCGCCGACCAGCACGACATAGTCGTCGCGGATGCCCTTTTCCTTCATCGTGTCGATGACGACCTTCATGTAGGGCATGGTCGTGGTCAAAAGCGCCGACATGCCGATGATGTCCGGCTGGTGCTGTTCGATGGCGTCGAGGTATTTTTCCACCGCATTATTGATGCCGAGGTCGATGACGTCGAAGCCGGCGCCCTCCATCATCATGCCGACAAGGTTCTTGCCGATGTCGTGGATGTCGCCCTTGACGGTGCCGATCACCATCTTGCCCTGCTTCGGCGCGCCGGTGGCGACGAGCAGCGGACGCAGGATGAACATGCCCGCCTTCATCGCATTGGCGGACAACAGCACTTCCGGCACGAACAGGATGCCGTCGCGAAAATCCTCGCCGACGATGCGCATGCCTTCGACCAGTGCCTCGGTCAGCACCTTGTAGGGCGCCCAGCCGCGCTCGAGAAGGATGTTGGTGCCTTCCTCGATCTCTTCCTTCAGCCCGTCATAAAGGTCGTCGTGCATCTGCTGCACGAGTTCGTCGTCGGAAAGCTCGGAAAGGATGATCTCGTCGTCGGCCATTTTTAATCCAGCTCCTTGCCGCACAGATGCAATTGCGGGGCCTCAAATATCACGTCAATACCTAACCCGCTACAGGCTTGCGTCCATAGCTGATTTGCGACTTCCCGCAAAAGGAAAGCGACTGCAAATCTATTGGAATTCTTGTCGATTTTGCGACAGGCGTTGGCGCTGGCGGGCCGTTTCGAATAGGGTGCATGGCTACGATCCGGCCAGAAGCCGCGATATGCGGCCGTAACAATTGCGCCAGAACAAAAGTCAGGGAAGAACGATCATGAGTGAGAACGCGCCGGTCGACCAGGAAGCGTCAAACGCGCGGCGCGGACGCGCCGCCAGCGGTGGCGCCGCTGCCCGGCGGGCGGCGCGCTCGGGGGGCGGCCCCGGCACCCAGCTCACCTACATCAAGCGCAAGATCAACGTCTACGAGGTGCTGGACGAGGAAGGGCTGGCGCTGATCGAGAAGAATACCGATACGGTGCTCGAGGAGATCGGCATCATCTTTCGCGACGACGCCGAGGCGCTGCAGCTGTGGAAAGAGGCCGGCGCCGACGTCAAGGGCGAGCGCGTGCATTTCCCGAAGGGGCTTTGCCGCTCACTTTTGAAAACCGCGCCGTCCGTCTACACCCAGCATGCCCGCAATGCCGAACGTTCGGTGCAGATCGGTGGCAACGCCACCGTCTTCGCACCGGTCTACGGCCCGCCTTTCGTGCGCGACCTCGATGGCGTCAGGCGCTATGCGACGATCGAGGATTTCCGGAATTTCGTGAAGCTCGCTTATATGGCGCCGTCGATCCATCATTCGGGCGGCACGGTGTGCGAGCCGGTCGACGTGCCGGTCAACAAGCGCCATCTCGACATGGTCTACAGCCACATCAAATATTCGGATAAGCCGTTCATGGGCTCGGTCACCGCGCCGGAGCGCGCCGAAGACACGGTTGCGATGGCCAAGATCGTGTTCGGCGACGATTTCGTCGAGAACAACACGGTGCTGACCAGCCTGATCAACGCCAACTCGCCGATGGTGTTCGACGAGACCATGCTGGGCGCGCTGAAAGTCTATTCGCGCCACAACCAGGCCTGTATCGTCACGCCGTTCATTCTCGCCGGCGCAATGAGCCCGGTGACGGTCGCCGGTACGCTGACCCAGGTTCTGGCCGAAGTGCTGGCCGGCGCGTCGTTCACACAGCTGATCCGGCCGGGCGCGCCGGTGCTGTTCGGCACCTTCGCCTCGTCGATTTCGATGCAGTCGGGCGCGCCGACCTTCGGCACGCCGGAGCCGTCGCTCGTCTCTTATGGTGCGGCGCAACTCGCCCGCCGGCTTGGCCTGCCGTTCCGCACCGGCGGCTCGCTGTGTGCTTCGAAGATACCGGACGCGCAGGCGGCTTATGAGAGCGCCAACACACTGAACTCGACGATCCTCGCCGGCACCAACTTCGTGCTGCACGCGGCCGGCTGGCTCGAGGGCGGGCTCGCTTCCTGCTACGAAAAGTTCATGATGGACATCGACCAGCTCGGCATGACGCAGAAGTTCTCCGAAGGCGTCGACCTGTCGGAAAACGGCCAGGCGATGGACGCCATCCGCCAAGTCGGTCCGGGCAGCCATTATCTCGGCTGTGACCACACCCAGGCCAATTTCCAGACCGCCTTCTACCGTTCCAATATTGCCGACAACAATTCCTACGAGCAGTGGCTGGCCGAGGGCGAAAAAACCGCGCCGCAGCGCGCCAACGAACTCGCCCGCCGCTGGCTGGAAAGCTACGAGGCGCCGCACCTCGATCAAGGCATCGACGATGGGCTAAAGGACTTCATCGGCAAGAAGAAGGCGTCGATGGCCGACGCCTTCACCTGAAAGGAGCCCGAGTCAGGCGGGGCTAAAGTCGCCAACATCATCCACAAGGAAGTCTGGCGGAGCGCCTTCTCCGACCCGGACAGGAAGGGGTGAGTCCTGCGCGCGGCATGATCGAAACCGTCGCGGCAGCGCTTTCCGCGCACGGTCTCATCCTGCGCGGCGGTTTCAATTTTGCAGGCGGTGAGGAAACACCTTCCGCTCTCTCCGGCGCTGCCGCCAGATCCGTCCTGCTGGTGGGGCAGGCGGGCGCCGCGCCATGGCCGCATTTCCTGCGCTGGAAGGAAAGCCAATCACGGACTATCGCCAATCCGCTCGACACATGGTCGCGCGAAGTGATCGGCGCAGTGGCGAACGACTTCGGCGCGCGTGCCGTGTCACCGTCCGACAGGCCGTATCTGCCGTTCCAGCAATGGGCGATGCGGGCGGAGGGGCTGAAGCCGTCGCCGCTCGGCATCCTCATGCATCCGCAATACGGGCTCTGGCACGCCTATCGCGGCGCGCTGCTGTTCGAGGTCGAAATAGCGCTTCACGAACCCCGCGGCGTGATTCACCTTTGCGACACATGTGTCGACAAACCTTGCCTGAAATCCTGTCCCGTCAACGCGTATTCTACGGATGGTTTCGCGTATGAAACTTGTCTGGCGCATGTGCGTGGGCAAAACGGCGCGCCTTGCCGAACCGGCGGCTGTCTCGACCGCAACGCCTGTCCCTATGGTGCCGACTACCGCTATCCGCCACAGGTTCAGGCCTTCCATATGGCGGCGTTCGCGGGTCTGTAGCGTCGCCGAATGCCGCACGGAATCTTGAATGGGGTTTGCCTCATTACGACTTGCCCCGATGACCTGCGTGGATATGTATCGCACGACAAGTCAAAGGAGTGGGTGATGGCGAAGCGGGACATTCAGATCAAAACCAGCGACGGCTTGGCAAAAGCCGGGCTGTTCCGCTCAGCGGTCCCGGCCAAGGCAGCAATCATCCTCTATATGGACGCTTTTGGCCCGCGGCCGGCGCTCGACCAGATGGCGGAACGGCTTGCAGGCGATCATTACGCGGTATTGGTCCCGGACCTTTTCTACGCAACGCGCCCTACGGCCCTTTCGAGGCCAAGACCGCATTCAGCGACGAGAAGCGCAAGGCTGTCATCACGGGTCTCCTCAGCGGCACGACGCAGGACATGACCATCCGCGACAGCGGCGCTTTCCTCGATGCGCTCGATGCCGAAGGCGTGATCGGACCGGTCGGCACCGTCGGCTATTGCATGGGCGGAGCGCGGGCGCTGAACGCCGCTGCGACCTATCCCGACCGCATCGTTGCTGCGGCCAGTTTCCATGGCGGCAATCTGGCGAGCGATGCCGCCGACAGCCCGCACCGAAACGCTACGTCGATCAAGGCGCGGGTCTATGTCGGCACGGCAGGTGTTGACAGAAGTTTTCCGCCGGAACAGTCGGCACGGCTGGCCGAAGCGCTGCGCACGGCTGAAGTCGATCATGTCATCGAGAACTATGCCGGCATGGCGCATGGCTGGTGCGTGCCGGACCACAGCGCCTTCGATGCAACTGGCGCCGAGCGCCACTGGAAGCGATTGGCGACGCTGTTCAGTGAAACGTTGGGCTAGCTCGCCGGAGCCGGCGACATAGTCTCGAAACATAGCTCCTGAATACCGGCGGCAGTCGTTTTGATCAGGGGGCATGATGCGGGTTTCTCTTACGAGCAAGGTTCTAGGCTTTTGCCTGTTGACCGGCGCCATGGTCCTGCCAGCCTCCGCCGATCAAGCAAGATGTTCCTGCCGGAACCTGCGCAGCGTTCAGGAAGAACTGAAGAACGCCGAGTATGAAGCGATGTTCTTCGCCGATATGGCGGCGAAGCTCAAGGCGGTTGAGGATCCGCTGATCGAGGCACACAAGAACCCGATCCATCCGGATTCGGATGTTAACATTCAGGACCGATCGTCCAGGGCGCGCGCCGAAATCATGCGCACGTTCAAGCTTCCTCACAACCCGGCCTACGGCTACTCGGGTCCTTTGACTGTGGACATGAAGTTTGGCAGCTGCGAGCAGAAGCCGGCCGATCTTGAGGCACTGCGCGCCGGCTCGCAGTGCAAGGAAATCGCCGACATCACGCTGGCTCACGAGGCCGCGCACAGGGAGAGATGCGCTAGGGAAACCGCTGCGGTCTATTGGGACAGGTTGCCCAGTCAGATCGCCGCCGAAGAAGCCGAACGCTATCGGGAGCAGGCCAACGCCATGCGGGCGCAGCTCAAGCGCATCGTGGATGAGGGGACAATCACCGTGGAAGCGAAGATGGAACCCCACATCAAAGGTCCACAGTTCGATGTCACCTATTCCTTTGTGATGCCGTCGATCGAGATGGAGGGCAAGAGCTCGCCCGGGTCGGACAGTTGGACGGTGAACGGAAAGGGCAAACAATCCGGCAACATCAAGAACGCGAAGATTGGCGGCATGACGTGCAAATCGAGCGGGCAACTCAACGACGACATCGATATGGCTCTGGATACGGACGGCTTTGTTATGAACCTCAAGAGCAAGTCGACAGGCAGGCCCGGCGACGTAAAGCTTCGCTGCATGGGCGGCTACGGCATGTCGATGCGTCCTCAAGGTGAAGTCGGTAGCGGCGAGGTGTTTGCAGCAGAACGCTTCGAGAGCGAGGCGGATATCTCGCAAGATGTCAGCACGATGCCGTTTGCCAAGATCGTGACACAGGGCGGCATGTCGGTCAGCGGCAAGCACACGGTCATCGTGCGCCTGGTCTGTCCCGGAGAGTGAGGAGCACCATGGTTGGTGTCCTCGAAGGGCGGTTTGTCTTTTTCTTTCCACCACCCCAAGGAATCGCCGTTAGCCTTCGTCCAACAGGCAAATGATGGCGCTGATGCTGGATGAAAGCGAAGCCTCCGACGCCGAGTTGATCGGGCGGGCGAAGGGCGGAGACAGGCGGGCTTTCGGCAAATTGCTCGAAAGGCACTATGATTTCGTTTATCGCGCCGCATATCGCTGGTGCGGGAAGAAGGCCGACGCCGAGGATATCGCCCAGGAAGTCTGCGTCCGGCTCGGCCCGGCGATCCGCGACTATCATGGCAGCGCCGCCTTCACCACCTGGCTTTATGCCATGACGCTGAATGCGGCACGCGACGTGATGCGCAAGACGGTCCGCGAGACGATCAAGATCGAAGCCTACGGAGCTTACGAACTGATCTCGGGAGAAGCCCCGGTCGAGCCCGAAGATCCGGCCGAGGCGCTTTGGGCGGCGGTGCGGATGCTGCCGGACAAACAGCGCGACGCGGTGCTGCTCGTCTATGGCGAAGGGCTCAGCCACGCAGCCGCCGCCGAGGCGATAGGCATCTCGGAGACGACGGTTTCCTGGCACATCCATGAAGCGAAGAAACGGTTGAAGACGCTCATGCGTTCAGCCGGGGAAGTGTGATCATGGTCGACGACAACGAACTCAACAGACTGCGCGACATCGCAGCACCGGCGCCGGGCACCGAGGCGAAGGCGCGTGCCTTCGAGGCCGCCATGCGGGCTTACGACCTGGACGAAAAAACTTCATCCGCCGCCCAAGGATCGGCGAATGGGCTTCGTCTCACAGAGCGAGCACAAAAGCTCTGGAGCGAAATCATGCAAAAGAAACTCTTCGCCACCCCGGCCATTGCCGGGCTCGTCGCCCTGCCGATCGCAGGATACGCCACCATCTACATGCTGCAGGAGCAGCCGTTCCATGCCGGTGGCGACGAGAAGATCGCCGAAACGCTGGCCGACAAACCAGTGGCTAGGAAGAAAGCCGATGTCGACGCCGAAAGCCGCGTCGCAGTCGAGGCGCTTGAGCCGGCATCGCCGCCGAAGTCAGAATCGGCTGCCGCCGGCGACCTGGCAAGGCAAGGTGCGCTGACCAGCAATGCGCCTCCGCCGGCGTCGAGCGGCGAGTTCGCACAGCGCGGCGGCGCAAGCGCCCCCGCGCTCAATGGTATGGCCGGCACAACAGCCGAGTCCAAACTGATGGTGCAACCGCCTGCCGCTATGCCGGCCGACCAGATGCTGCCGCAGGAGCAAAACCGCGACCGCATCGAGGATTTTAGGACCAATCCGGTGCGTGCCGCGCTCGAAGACCCGGTCTCGACCTTCTCGATCGATGTCGATACTGCCTCCTATTCCTTCGTGCGGCGTTCGCTCAGGGAAGGTATTGTGCCGCAAGCCGACACGGTCCGCGTCGAGGAGATGATCAACTACTTCCCCTATGACTGGAAAGGTCCGGACGTTGCCTCGACGCCGTTCAACTCAACCGTCAGCGTCATGCCGACGCCGTGGAACGAGCACACCAGGCTGATGCATGTCGCCATCAAAGGTTTCGACGCGAAGCCGGCCGAGCAGCCCAAGGCCAATCTGGTCTTCCTGATCGACGTGTCGGGCTCGATGAACGAGCAGGATAAGTTGCCGCTCCTGCAGTCGGCATTCCGGCTTCTGGTCAACAAATTGAGGCCCGACGACATGGTTTCGATTGTCACCTATGCGGGCGATGCCGGCACTGTCCTCGAACCCACCAAGGTGTCGGAGAAGGACAAGATCCTCAATGCCATCGACACGTTGGCGCCCGGCGGCAGCACGGCCGGCGAGGCGGGCATCAAGGAAGCCTACAGGTTGGCGCAGAAATCCTTTGTCAACGACGGGATCAATCGCGTGATGCTCGCCACGGACGGCGACTTCAATGTCGGCCAGACCGACGACGACGATCTGAAGCGATTGATCGAAAAGGAGCGTAAGACCGGCGTGTTCCTGTCGGTGTTCGGTTTCGGTCGCGGCAATCTGAACGATCAGATGATGCAGACCATCGCCCAGAACGGCAACGGCACCGCCGCCTATATCGACACTTTGGCCGAGGCCGAGAAGGTGCTGGTAGAGGATGCGTCCTCGACGCTGTTCACCATCGCCAAGGACGTGAAGATCCAGGTCGAGTTCAACCCGCGAAAAGTCTCGGAATACCGGCTGATCGGCTATGAGACGCGCGCCTTGAACCGCGAGGATTTCAACAACGACCGCGTCGATGCCGGCGAGATCGGCTCCGGCCATTCGGTCACCGCGATTTACGAGATCACGCCGAAGGGCAGCGGCGGCGAGCAGATTGATCCGCTGCGGTACGGCCAGGCTTCGGTGAACAATGGCGGCGTCGCCAATGCCGACGAATATGCGTTCGTGAAAATCCGCTACAAGCTGCCGAACGAGGACGCCTCGAAGCTGATCACCACGCCGGTGACATCGGCCAACGAAGTAGCTGATTTCAACCAGGCCAGCACCGACCAGCGTTTCTCCGTTGCCGTCGCGGCCTTCGGCCAGAAGCTGCGCGACGAGGATGCGACTGCGAAGTTCGGCTACGACAAGATCATGGAGATTGCCACTGCCGCGCGGGGAGCCGACCCGTTTGGGTACCGGTCCGAGTTCCTCTCGCTGGTCCGCCTCGCCTCGGCGCTGGGCGGTAACCGGTAATGGCAATGACGGCCGGTTTCCTCAGATAGAATCGTTCTGATACGGAAAAACCAGCCCACGGGCGGCTGAGACAGGCCGGCGAGGAAAACCTTGCCGGCCTTTTAACATTTGCAATTTCGATATCGATCGTGACGAGTAGCCGATAGACCGTCAGGCGCGGCTGCGCCGGCGCTCGCGGCGGGCTTCGCTGGTCTCGACGGTGTTGACTGTGGCCTGCTTGTTGCGCATCGGGCCAATGCGCTCGACGATTTTTTCGATGCTCGGGCGATCTGACCGGGTATGCGCATCGAGCGCCTTGCGCATGGCGGCGAGGTGGGCGAACGAGGTGCCGCAGCAGCCGCCGACGATCTTTGCGCCGGCATCGACGGCCAGCCTGACATAGTCGGCCATCAGCTCGGGCGTGCCGGAATAATGGATCTCGGCGCCGCGAAATTCCGGAATGCCGCAATTGCCCTTGACGATCACCGTTGCCTCCGGTTTCGCCTCGGTCATGTCGAGCAGCGAAGCGAGGATGTCGGAGGCGCCGACGCCGCAGTTGGCGCCGACACCGAGCGGAGCCTGCGACAAGCCATCGGCGACGCCGTGGATGTCCTTCGGCAACAGCCCCATCATGGTGCGGCCGGCGGTGTCGAAAGAGCCGGTATAGGTATAGGGCAGGCCGACGCGGATCGCGGCTTCGGCTGCGGCGCGGATTTCGTCCGGCGCCGACATGGTCTCGATCCAGGCGACTTCGGCGCCGCCGGCCTTCAGGCCCTCGATCTGTTCGGCAAAGGCCTCGACCGCCTCGTCATAGGTCATTGCGCCGAGCGGCACCAGCAACTCGCCGGTCGGCCCGACCGAGCCCGCCACGATGACCTTGCGGGGGGCTTTATCGGCGACAGCCCGGGCGATCTCGGCGGCGCGCTTGTTCAGCGCATGCACGCGGTCTTGCGCATGGTGCAGCTTCAGCCGGTGGCGGGTGCCGCCAAAGGAGTTGGTCAGGATGATGTCGGCGCCGGCATCGACAAAGTTCTGGTGCAGACTGGTGATGGTGTCTGGCGCCGTCTCGTTCAGCAACTCTGGAGCCTCGCCGGCCTCGAGCCCCATGGCGAACAGATTGGTGCCGGTGGCGCCATCGGCGAGCAGAACGCCCTTTTCGGCAAGCAGCGCGTCAATTGGATTGGTCATTGGAAATACGCCTTCCGGGAATTCCAAGCAGACTTCGCTCCCGCTACGTCTGCTTAGGTTTTGTATTGCCGCAGGTTCTCGTCGCAAAACCGCGAGGCACTTTTGCGGAACCTACTTAGTCGAGATAAGGATATAAAGAAATCTTTATATGACGTCAATGTCGGCGCGGTAAACAACCCGTCAAAATCGCATCTCCGCCAGTCTTTGCGTGAAGCTGGCCGCCTCATGGGCGTTGATGTCGGCGGCGCGGATCAGATTGTCGAAATGGCTGGTCAGCGTGCGGACCGGCTGGGTCGCGTTCAGCACCAGATACATGTCGCCGACATAGATGGCGGCACGATAGGGCCCGAATATGGTGTAGGGAATCGAGTAGCGCATCCGTCCGTCATAGAGAAACAGGCGGAAGGTGGGATAAAGGTCGTCGAGCAGCGTCGCCATGTGAAGAAGCTGCTGGTGGCGGTCGGCCTCAGGGAAACGATCCCAGACGCCCAGCCCACGCGCAAAGATCTCCAGCGTGTGGCGCGGCATGCAGACTTCCATGTCGGTTTCCGGCCGCCGGTTGTAATCGATGCGATACTGCGTCTCACCGGCCTGGGCCTCGCGGCTCTTGTTGGCGATACCGGCCTCGTAATCGACGAGCGCTTCGGTGCGCAGAAGGTCGGGAATGCCCGCCGGCACGTAACGGATTTTCGTGCCGGCGGCCTCGGCATGCCATCTCGCCAGCAGCGTGCGGTCGAAACCGTCGGGCGCTTCCTCGATCTCCAAGCTCTCGCGGATTTCACCGGTGACGCCTTCGTCCTGGCTGAGGCCGAGCAGCCAGTCGAGCGACACTTTGAATTCGGCGGCAATGTTGAGCAGCGTTTCGGCGCGGGGAAGGCGTGTCGAGGCGCCGGACAGCAGCTGCGAAAGCGCCGAACGATCGATGCCCACCGCCGTCGCGAAGGCGGACTGGTTCAAGTCGGATCTTGTCAGGAGCATTTTCAGGCGCTCCCGAAAGATCGTCGACAGGTCGCGTTTGTCCATATCGCCATTCCGGCCATTGGGAGGAAAAGATTTCGCCGAACCCGCTAAACCGGCACTTTAGGCGTAAATGAATCCTCCAGTTCGTTTATAATATATAACACCTGCGAATGAAAATGCGCAATCGCAACATTTTGTGCGCTTTGTCGCGTTGCAGCATCTCAATGCTCCTGACACAATGCTGTCAGGAATCAAAAACGATTCCGGCGACTGGAAGGGCAGTGGTCGATTCACATGACGAGCATGAGTGACAGACGACGCAATGCACCGGCAATCGAGTGGCCGACCGTGTTTCTCGCGTTTTTCTGTTACGGCACCTGGCTCGCAGCCGGCCTGTTCCTGTGGCCGTCCTATCCGCTGCTGGCGCTCGTCATTCTGGCCTTGATGGCCGCGCTGCAATCCTCGCTGGCGCACGAAGTCCTGCACGGCCATCCGACCCGCAATGCACAGCTCAACGAAGCTTTTGTCTTCCTGCCGATCGGTCTCGTCTGGCCGTTCCGTCGGTTCAAAACCATCCATTTGCGCCATCATGCCGACGAACGGCTGACCGATCCGCTTGAAGATCCTGAAAGCTACTACAAGGCGCTGTGGCACCATGATGAATTGCCGCCGGCGATGAAGTTCCTGCTGAAGATCAACAACACCATGATAGGCAGGCTCGTGCTTGGCCCGTGGCTGTCATGCACCGGCTTCTTCATCGACGATGCCAAGCAGATGCTTGCAGGCGACAAGGTGATCCGCAAGGCATGGCTGCTGCACGCCATCGGCCTGGCCGTGGTGCTGCCGGTCGTGCAGTTTGGTTTCGGCATTCCGCTGTGGCTCTACGTCCTGGTGCCGGTGTGGCTCGGCCAATCGCTGATCTCGATCCGCACCTTCGCCGAGCACCAGTGGTCGGAGCATCCGGAAGGCCGCACGGTGATCGTCGAGCGTTCGCCGCTGTCGTTGCTGTTCCTCAACAACAATCTGCATTTCGTCCATCACAAGAGCCCGACGGTGGCTTGGTTCCGGCTGCCGAAGCTGTTTCGCGAGCGCCGTGACGAGTGGCTGCGGATGAACAATGGCTACGCCTATCCGAACTATTTTGCGCTGCTCAAGGCTTATGCGTTCAAGGCCAAGGAGCCGATCGTCCACCCGGTGCTGCGGCGCACACCGGAACCGGGGCGGGCGTTCAAGCCGCGTGTCAGGGCGCGCAGCCTCAATGGACTTGGCAGCGCGCCGGTGCCCGCCGAGCCGCCGAAAGAATGAATTTTGCGGCATCGCCGGCGGCGATGCCCAGGTGTGCGTCTATGGTCTCGTCAGTTCTCAACGTAACGATCAAAATCCTGGCATGAGCGATTTCGTTGCCGCCTTGCCGATGTATGACTGGCCGGAAATGCGGGATGACGTCGATGCCCAATGGGCGCGGCTGCGCGACGCTTTTCGGCAAAAAGGCATCGACGCGCCGGAGACCATCGCCCGCCTCAATGGCGACCTGCCGCCGGTGCCGGGCGGTATCCGCGATGCCGCTGGAAAGGTGATCGCGCCCGATCCTGCAACATTGCCGCCGGACGAACTGGATTTTTACGGACTTTGGCTGCATCCGGCGCTGCTGTTCGCGCAGACCTGCTGGGGACCGATGGAACTCGGGCTGGCGACGCATGTTCAACTGATCGGCCAGCCGCGTTACGATGCACTCGAGGGCGGGCACGGTGAACTCTATTCGAGCGCCCTCGTGATGCGGGCAGGTGAAGCTCCAACGGTTGGCTCACCGTCCGACGACAGCCCTCTCATCCCGCTCGATATCCTGCGTGGCAAGCACTTTGCCTTCAACAGCCTCGATTCCATGTCGGGCATCATCGCGCTGACGCGTGACCTGGAGGCGCTGGGGGAAAGCCTGGACATCTTCTCTGAGCGCAGCGAAAGCGGTGGCCACCGCGCCTCGATCGTCGCCATTGCCGAGGGCAAGGCCGATGTCGCGGCCATCGACTGCCAGAGCTGGGCGCTGGCGCGGCGCTTCGAGCCTGCGGCGGAAGCGGGGGCGGTCGTCGGTTGGACAAGGCGGCGCAAAGGCCTGCCGTTCATCACCGCCAGAACGACGCCGGAGCCGGTCAGGAACATCCTGGTCGACCTGCTGACCTCTCCCGGAGCCGTCGGCACAACCGTTCGCTAACTCTGATTGGCAATGGACCCGGGCCGGGGCTGATCTTTACGCGACCGTCACCATGTGCGTGCAACCTGCGCGCGACTTGCGAGGACAGCACCATGGCCGTGGCAATCATTCAGCGATGGACATTTCGGACAGTGCTGCTGGTCCTGGGGCTGGCGGCACTGCCATGCCTGCTCTTGCCGCAGATCGCCATCGTCGCGGCGATCAGCATCGTCGGCATCCCGCTCGCCCTGCTGATGGCGCTGATCCCGCCGGTGTTCCTGTTCCTGCTGTTGACATGGGCAATCAGCTTCGGGGTTCCGGCCCGATTAAACTGGTTGACGAGCCCGCTGATCGCGGTGGCACTGCTTGCGGTGCCGCCTTTCATGATCAACAGGTCAATGGACCAGACCACGATGGCGCTGGTATCGGGCGACAACGACCGGCTCGTGCGGCCGTTCCGGGCCGAGACGCTGGCGGTTCGCTCCGATCGGGCAGCCTTCTGGACAAAGACCCAGACCCGCTGTGACGATTTCTGCATGCGTGCGCTGCTGACCCGCAGCGCCCGGCGTATCATGGTATTGAACTATGCCCCGGAGATGCCGGAGCCGGACTTTTCAGCCATGGCCCGGACTTTCCACATGGAGCGCCGGACCTCATGTCCGCCGGTCGAGCTTGTCGACATTCGCCTCCTTGATCTCGACAAGCGTCCCGCGGCGCGGAATGCGCCGAAGGCTTCGGAGCGCATGCGGCTCGAAATCGCCAAGGGAAATTGCCTAATCGAATCCGAGGCGCCACTTGCCGAAGCCGACACGGTGATCAGCGCCGGGCAGATCAAGCGTGGGGTGAACGACTACCAGGCGGGACTCGATCCGACCGCCGACACGATGTCGGTCTACCGCATCTCTGTGCACAACAAGGACGGAGCAACCTTCTCCGAGGTCTTCCGATGGACGGGCGTTGCTTCCTACCGGCTGCTGCCGCTGCTTTTGCCAAGCTATGTGACCGGCTATCAGTTCGATATTCGCATCGGCTTCCCGAGAACGCTCGACCTTACCCACATCGTCCAATTCGCCGACCGGCCCGATTGGAGCGCATTCGTAACCGGCACGCTCGGCATGGACCTTACGTTGCCAGCAGTCGACGACTCGAACGATGCAGCCGCGGTCCTTGCCGTAAAGCTCAGTCAGCCAGGCGCCATCGATGCCGTCACCAACTCGCTTGCCAATGATTTCTTCGACAGGCTGCGCGGCAGGCGGACTGCGTCGCAGGCCGATGTCGACCTCGCCATAGCAGCCCTAAACGACCGCCGGCTGGGCGTTCCGGACAGCGTCTTCGCAGCAGCGAAATATGCGAAGGACGTACCGCCCGAGAGCATGGCGCGGCTTGCCGACGCGCTTTTCGTGCGGCTTTTCGAACTGGATATCAAGGTGAGCAAGTTCGGTAACATCGAAGCACCGCAAGCTGGGCGCCTGGCCATAGCTATCCAATACCTGCCCGATCAAGTGATCCCGGAGCATCGTGCCGATCTCGAAAGGCTGGCAAAGGATACACCCCGGCGCGTCGCCGCTTTTCAGGCTTTGACCAAGCTTTCCGTGTTCGGCGCCGATGCCATCCCAACGATGCTCTATCTGATCGACGACGCGGCGTTGCAGCCTCTCGACAAGGGCAATTTCTGGCAGCATTCCTATCTGGCCGGAGTGCAGGGCCTCTGCCAACTCGGCGAGCGAGGCGCACCCGCCATCGAGCCATTTCTGGAGCGTATCCGGGCGGGGATCATCCCGCTGCATGCCAGCTATGGCGACCTGGCGATCAACACGTTGGCCGGCATGGGAGCCGACAAGGATACGCTCCTGCAAGCCTTTCCGGCCAAGGATCGGAATTCCAATCGGGCGCGGTTCGACCGCGTCTTCGACAAGGCCAGGCGCAAAATCGACTGCGGCTATTGAGCTTTCCGTCCTTCAGCCGCCGAGCAGCCGCTCGTCGAGCGGATAGGTTGAAAGCTGCTCGTTGCCGGTTTCGGTGATCAGGATCTGCTCCTCGATCTTGACGCCCTCGCGTCCGCCAAGCCGGCCGATATAACTCTCGACGCAAAGCACCATGCCTGACACAAGTATGCCGTCGGGCGTGTCTTCGGTCCAATCGATCGCATGCGGCAGCGTCGGGTATTCGTCGGCGAGGCCGACGCCGTGATAGAGCACGCCGTAACGGGTCGGGAAACAGTCTCCGGGCGGCACTGCCGAGCGTTCGACGAGGTCGCGGAAGGACATGCCCGGCTGCATCACGCGGGTGTTGTGGGCGATCTGGTCGGCTGCGATGCGAAACAGGTCGCGTTGCTCATTAGACGGCTCGGTGTCGCCGCAGAGCCAGGTGCGCGACAGGTCGGCGCAGAAACCATAAGGGCCGATCAGGTCGGTATCGAAAGCGACGAGATCGCCGGCTTCGATTGTCCGCGACGAGCATTCCTGGAACCATGGGTTGGTGCGCGGGCCTGACGTCAAAAGGCGGGTTTCGACCCATTCGCCGCCACGCGCAATGTTGCCGCGGTGGAGTTCGGCCCACAATTCGTTTTCGGAAATGCCTGGCCGCAATTCTGCTTCCATCTCGCCCATTGCCGCCTGGCAAGCGACGATCGACCGGCGCATGGCCAGGATTTCGTCGGGCGATTTGATCAGACGCGCATTTTCCATCAGCGCCTCGCCATTGCCGATCGAGATGCCGATGCGGGCGAGCTCTTCGACGCCTTCGGTATTGATGTGATCGACCGCGATGCGGCTGATACCGCCGCCATGCTCCCTCACCACATCGGCGATTCCGGCCGCCCAGCGGCGGACTTTTTGCTCGGTCAGTTCGCCGCTGTAGAGATACATCCACGACACTGCCGGCCGCACCTCGTCGACGACGCCGGAATGGTCGGAAAGGTGCTCGCAGGAAAAATAGTCGAACAGCACCACCGGGCCTTCGGTGGCAACGAAACAATGCCTTGTCGGATTGTGCGCGACCCAGAGCTGCATGTTGGTCGAGTCGGTCGCGTAGCGGATGTTGATCGGATCGTAGAGCAGGGCTCCCGCATAGCCGCGGCGCTTCAGCTCGGCGCGGATACGGTCGAGCCGGTATTGGCGCATGGCGGGCAGGTTGGGGGCAGCAATGCCGGCGGCTTGCCACTCGGCTTCCGCCAGTGCGCCGTAGCCAAGCACATGCTGGTTGAGCTCAGCGGCCTTCTGCCGCGACTTCAGGCGCAACGCATCGATGGAGCCCGCTTCGTCCGGCTCGAACGGCATGATCTTGCGATGACGAGGAGGCCGATCAGTCGGGTTCCTGTCCACCCTCGGCTCCTTTGCTAACGCCTTCGTCGGGCGCTCTGGCTTTTTCCGCAGCCGTTCTCTTCAATCTTGTATACGCGCCGGGCCGGGCAGACTTGTCGGTGCTAGGCGATAGCGGAACCATGATTTGCGTTGGCTGGCCGTCTGGCTCATAGCCGGCTTTTTTGAGCTGCTCCAAAATGACCGGCCGCGGATCGTCGCGGTCGAGCCAGACGAGTACGGCCGGCTCTTGCACCAGCCTGTCGAAATTCGGCACTTCCTGGTTAAGCGCGACCAATTTTTCGTCGACCAGCCGCAGATTTCCGACCCATGCACCGTCGGATATTGCGGTTTTCACCGGCCCGTCGGCAGTCAGCTGGCGATAGAGGGCCGGGTAATCCACCCGGATCATCCGCGATAGACCACTGGTGCCGTTTATCTGGAAGTACCAAGTGGCAGGCGCGAGCAGAACGGCGATAACCGCTCCGGCCGCGATCACCAGGAGCTGGGCGTCCCTGCCGCGTGGTGAAAGCCGTTCCATATAAGCGGCCATCGCCAGCGGCAAGATGACCATGACCGGCACCAGCCAACGGGCCTTGACTTCGGTCACGCCGGTGGCCAGCACAAGTGTCGCCAGCATGGCCAAGCCGAGCGCCAACGTACGCCACAAGAGAACTTCCCTGGCCGGAGCTTTCGGATGACGCTCGGAGAAACGAAATCCCGTCAGCGCGAAAGCCAGGGCGGAAACGAGCACCGGCAAGACAGCGAAATTGAAGGTCCCCATGATAAACTTGCCGGCGCCGGTGGCCGCGGCCGTCATGCGCCCCTGCTGTAGGTCTATTCCGAACTTCCCGCCTCTCGCAAGCAGATCGGCAGGATGCATGAGGCTCCAATATGTGGTTGGCGCCAGCACCACTATCGCAACGGCAACGCTGATTGCGAATTTCGGATCGAGGATCGCGCCGCGCAACTCGCGCAACGACAACACCGCCGCAACAAGGGCTAACACCAGGAATACGTCGTTGTATTTGGCAAGAATTGCCGCAGCCGTTGCCAAGCCAAACACCGCATAGGCGATCACGCTTCGCCGCTCGATCAGATTAGCCATCGCGAGCAGGAGCAGTGCGCAGAAGCCGACGACGGCGACCGAATGCGACAAGGCCCGCTGCGATTCCCAGGCGATTTGCGGGATTGTGAAAAGTCCGAGCATGGCCGCCGCTGCCGTTGCTTTCGTGTAGCCGAACCGCCGCATGGCGGCGAACACACTGCAGGCGGCGAGGAACAGCACGGAGTATTTGACGAGCTTCAGCGTGAAAATATTGGTGCCGAAAATTTGCGCGGCCAGCCAGTTGATCCATGTGTAGAGAGGTGGTTGCGAGCCGCCATAGCCGGCCCAAAGGTATGGAAGATAAATCAGTTGCTCCGCGTCATCGACGCCGACGCCAGTTCCTGCCCAAGTGGCCAGAACGGACAGTATGACGGTTTGCAAGGCCAAATAAGCGGCGACCATGACGATCGCCGCCGGGAAGGGGCCGATCCTGCTCTCGGCAAGCCATTCGTCCCATTTCATCGAATACTTCAACGAGTTCTCATCGCCCGTGCCAGTTATCGCCGGCTCCGCTAGCACGAAGACCATGCCCTGCACAATGTGGCAGCCCTGATCGCTTCCGGGGCGGCGGGCTTCAAGTCGAATCGTACCGCCGCTCTAGCTTTTTGTCTGGGCATCGGGTTTTTCCAAAGTCGGTCGCACCCCGGGTCATGCCCGCGGCCAGGCCTTTGCGTCCGGTGCTCTAGGTCCGCATCTTCTCGCCGCTCGGGTCGAAAGGCGGCTCAACATTGATGCGGGCCGGGCGTCGGCTTCCGAGGATTTCGATCTCGAACAGTCCGGCGCTCTCGTCCCCGGCTAACGCCGCTGGCACATAGCCTTGCGCCATCGATTTCCTGATATAATGGGCATAGCCGCCGGAGGTGACCCAGCCGACCACGCGCCAGTCGCCGTCGACGATGCCGCGCACGGCCGAGGCGCCTTCAGCGGCCCTGGAGCCGCGCACTTCCTTGCCGGCCGTATCGAAACGCGGCGCGCCATAGCCGTGCGGCTTTTCCACCGTGCCGTAGTCCTTGCCGCCGACCTTGGCCCAGATCGGTTCGTCGCCCATGACATCGGCGTCCGCGGCATCGACGATGAAGGAGACGCGGCGCAGTTTTGGCCCTTCCGCCTGCTCCCTGGCCGCCGCTTCGCGTCCGATAAAGTCGTTCTTCTCCAGCTTGACGAAGCGGTCCATTGTGCCTTCGAAGGGTCCGTAGATCGGGCGCAGTTCGCGGAACCAGGTCGGGAAATTCTTTTCCAGTCGCATCGAGAGCAGGGCGCGCATGCCGAAATCGACGAGGCCGAACTCTTCACCGGCATCATTGATCGCCTTGTAGACCAAACGCTGATAGGCCGGCGCCATCCAGATTTCGTAGCCGAGATCACCGGTATAGGTAATGCGATTGACCATGCAGGGCGCGCCACCGACCGCCATCTCGCGGAAATCCATGAAGCGGAAGGCCTTGGTCGAGATGTCGACATCGACCAGTTTCTGCAGGAGGTCGCGTGATTTCGGCCCGGCGATCGACAAGCCGACCAGCGTTTGGTCGAAGCGATGAATGCGGACGCTATCGTCCTTCGGCAGGTGCTTCTCGAACCAGCGCATATGATACTTCTGCGCCGCCGACGAGCTCCAGATCATGAAGCGCTCTTCGTCAGCCTTGGCGATGGTGAAGTCGCCGATGAGCCTGCCGAACTCGTTGAGCATTGGGGTCAGCACGATGCGGCCGGTCTTCGGCATGCGGTTGGTCATCAGCCGGTTGAGGAAATCCTCGGCTGCCGGCCCGGAGACTTCGTATTTGGCGAAGTTGGCGATCTCGGTGACGCCGACCTTCTCGCGGGTCGCACGCACTTCCTCGCCGATCGGCCCGAAATCATTGGAGCGATGGAAGGAAACGATGTCCTCCGTGCCTTTCGGTGCGAACCAGAGTGGGGTTTCGAGGCCCCAGCTATCGCCCATGACGGCGTTTTTGGCCAGCATCGTGTCGTAGAGCGGGGTTGTCTGGGCCGGCCGTGCCGCCGGCAATTCCTCGTTGGGAAAGCGGATGGAGAAACGGCGCGAATAGTTTTCGCGCACCTTGGCGTTGGTGTAGCGCAGCGTCGCCCATTCGCCGAAGCGGGCGACGTCCATGCCCCAGACGTCGAAGCCGGGGTCGCCATTGACCATCCAGTTCGACAGCGCCAGCCCGACTCCGCCGCCCTGCGAGAAACCGGCCATGACGGCGCAGGCGCACCAGAAATTGGTCAGGCCCTGCACCGGGCCGACGAGCGGATTGCCGTCCAGCGCGAAGGTGAAGGGACCGTTGATGATCTGCTTGATGCCGGCCTTCTCAATGCCGGGAAAATGCTTGAAGCCGATTTCGAGCGACGGCGCGATGCGGTCGATGTCGGGCTGCAGCAATTCGTGGCCGAAATCCCATGGCGTGTTGACCGGCGACCACGGCTTGCAGGCCTTTTCATAGGTGCCGAGCAGGATGCCGTTGCGTTCCTGGCGGGTGTAGATCTCGCCCTTGAAGTCCATAACGCCGATCATTTCGCGGCCGGTCGACTTGTTGAATTCTTCGACCTCCGGCATCGGCTCGGTCAAAAGGTACATATGCTCCATGGCCAGCAGCGGCAGCTCGACACCGACCATGCGGCCGATTTCGCGCGCCCACAGGCCGCCGCAATTGACGACATGCTCGGCCTTGACCGTGCCTTGCTCGGTGACGACGTTCCAGGTGCCGTCGACTTCCTGCGTCAGCTCGACGACCCGGTTGCGCAGCACGATTTCGGCGCCGAGCTTCCTGGCGGCCTTGGCGTAGGCGTGGGTGGTGCCGGAAGGATCGAGATGGCCTTCGACCGGATCCCACATGGCGCCGACGAAATTCGTCTCATCCATCAGCGGGAACATCGCCTTGGCCTCTGACGGCGTGATCAGTTCGGTGTCCATGCCGAGATAGCGGCCCTTGGCGTGGGCAAGGCGCAGGAAGTCCATGCGCTCGGGGGTGTCGGCCATCATCACGCCGCCGGTCAGGTGCAGCGAACAAGACTGGCCGGAAAGTTCTTCGATCTCCCTGTAGAGTTGCACCGTATAGGCCTGCAGCTTGGCGACGTTGGGATCGCCGTTGAGCGTGTGGAAGCCGCCCGCCGCATGCCAGGACGAGCCGGAGGTGAGCTCCGAGCGCTCGATCAGCATGATGTCGGTCCAGCCGGCCTTGGCCAGATGGTAGAGCACCGAGCAGCCGACGACGCCGCCGCCGATGACAACCGCTTTTGCATTAGATTTCATAAAGTTAGGTCCGTTCTTGAAGAGATTTAATCGAGTGAGCGGGGCGTGAAAGCAAAGCGGAGGTCGGATACAGCGATGTTTTCGGCGAGCCTGCCGTCAAGCGCGGCTAGGATGGTTTCACAGACGGAAGTACGATGTTTCAGGGTTACTCGCTTCGTTGTCCCTGTTTTGCGGCGACTGCGCGTTTCATGAACGGCTTCCCCCACTCCGTCGCCGCTTCGCGGCGCCACCTCTCCCCCCTCCGGAGGGAGAGGAAGGGTGCCAGCCGGAATCGCTTCGCGCCCTTCCTCTCCCCCGTCGATCGGGGGAGAGGTGTCGAGCGTAGCTCGACGGAGTGGGGTCGACCGTTCATCAAATCCATACGAATGATCAGTTCATCAACGATACAATCATCAAAAATCGGTCGGCGCGCCGCCTTCGGAGCGGCGTTTGTCGACGAAGGCGTTAAGCTCCTCGCGGATAGCCGGGTCCATATAGGGCTCTTCATAGGAGGCCAGCCGCTCCTTCCACACCCGGTTGGCTTTTTCGATAGCCGTCGGTGATCCGGCTTCCGCCCAGGTCTCGAAATTGCGCCAGTCGGAGATGATAGGCGAATAGAAGGCGGTCTTGTAGCGGTCCTGGGTATGCTGGGTGCCGAAGAAATGGCCGCCCGGACCGACGGACTGGATGGCGTCGAAGCCAAGGGCCTCCTCGGAGAGGTCGAGCGGGGTCAGGAACTCCGCCACCATCTGCAGCAGATCGATGTCCAGAATGGTCTTCTCGTAGGAGCAGCGCAGGCCGCCTTCCAGCCAGCCGGCCGCATGCATCATCAGATTGCCGCCGCCCTGGATGGCGCCCCACAGCGAGAACACGCTTTCATAGGCGGCCTGTGCGTCGACCGTGTTGGCGGCGCAGGTGTTGGAAGTGCGGTAGGGGATGTTGTAGCGGCGGGCGAGCTGGCCGCCGACCAGTTGCGCCTTCATGTATTCCGGCGTGCCGAAGGCCGGCGCGCCCGACTTCATGTCGACGTTGGAGGTGAAGCCGCCATAGCCGACGGGCGCTCCCTTGCGCACCATCTGGGCGAAGGCAATGCCGGACAGCGCTTCGGCATTCTGCTGCACCAGCGCGCCGGCGATGGTCACCGGCGCCATGGCGCCCGACAGGGTGAACGGCGTTACGATGACGACCTGGCCCTTGCTCGACATCTGGATGATGCCTTCCATCATCGGAACATCGAGCTTGAGCGGCGAATTGGTGTTGATGATGGTGAACACCGATGGCTCTTCAAGAAGCTGTTCGTCGCTGATGCCGCGCGCGATCCTGGTGATCTCGATGCCGTCGACATTGCGCTCCTTGCCGAGCGAATAGATGTGGAACACCTTGTCGGTGAGCACGCTCAGATCGCGGATGCATTCGAGGTGCCGGACGGACGGATGGATATCGATCGGCTCGACCGGATAGCCGCCTGTGCAGTTCAGGATGTTGTGCATCTGCGCAAGCTTGAGGAAGTTGCGGTAGTCCTGCTGGTTGCCCGGCCGGCGGCCGCGGTCGATGTCGGAACAATTCGGCGCCGACGCCATCATCGAGATGATCAGATTGTCGCCGCCGAAGCGGACATTGTGCGCCGGATTACGGGCATGGATGGTGAATTCCGACGGGCAGTGGGAAACCAGCTCGAGGATCATGTCGCTGTCGAAGCGCACCCGCTCGCTGCCTTCGCGGACATCCGCGCCATGCGCCTTCATGATGCGCCTCGCCTCGTCGTGCAGCACGTCGACGCCGATTTCCCGCAGCACGCGCAGCGAGGCGAGGTGGATCGTTTCCAGCTCGTCGTCGGAAACCAGCTTCGTCGGCGTCAGCGGGATTTTCAGCTGACGGAAAGGCGGCTGCTCGAACGCTGCCGATCCGCCGGCGCGCTTTCCCGCGCGGCCGCCGCGACGGGCGCGGTCGTTTGCCAATGCCGGTTCGGCGGGATGAAGGGCGGCGGTCATAATAGTCCTCGTACGCTGCGACAGTGCGGCGGCATAATGGACCGCCGGCCGTCCCGCCATTGCGGAGGCGGCGACCACTAGGACGAGGGAAGCGACATGGCAGTTCCCGGGCTGGAGGCAGCCGACTGGATCATCGGGCTTTTGATCTCCTCCGGCTGGCGCAAGCGGTTTTCGTCACCGGTGCTTCCCGGCACGCTGCCGAAACGCTAATCGTGCAGGTTTCCTATTGGTGCGGATCATGGACCTGGCGGAACAGAACAGCGACGAGACAATGCAGTGGGCGGCAATCACCGGCGTGATCGCCACCGTTTCGGTGTTCGCCATCGCGCAAGGGCTGAGCTATCCCCTGTTGAGCTTCATCCTTCAGCGCCAGGGCGTCTCGCCGGCCATGATCGGCCTCTCGGCAGCAATGACGCCGGTCGGCTTTATCGTCTCGTCGCCGCTCATCCCAGCGCTGGCGCGCCGGTTCGGTGCGGGGCGCACGGCGCTCACCTGCGCAGCCCTTTCCGCGATCATGCTGGCGCTGATCGGCTGGACGCAGAATGTCTATCTATGGTTTCCGCTGCGCTTCCTGATTGGCGTGGTGACCAATCCGCTCTACGTGCTGAGCGAGATCTGGGTGATCGCGCTGGCGCCGCCGTTGCGTCGCGGCCGCGTGATGGGGGTCTATTCCACAGTCATTTCGGCTGGCTTCGCCGCCGGCCCGCTGTGCCTGCTTGCCGTCGGCACCGAAGGATGGCCGCCGTTTCTCGTCGGCATCGCTGCATTCGTCTTTTGCGGCGCCTGCCTGGCGCTGGTGCTGCGGCGGCTGCCGAAGGTCGATGAGGCCGGGCACCGGGTTTCGGTCATGGGGTTCATGCCGATGGCATGGCTGCTGTTGTCGGCGGTTGTCGTGGCCGCCGGTTTCGAACAGGCGGTGTTAGCACTGCTGCCGGTCTACGGAGCGCATTACAGCATCGAGGAAACCCGCATGTCGGCGCTGCTGTCGATGATGATCGCCGGCAATATCGCCATGCAGGTGCCGCTCGGCCTGCTGGCGGAACGGCTGACGGCGCGTCTGGTGCGGTTTGTCTGTGTGTCCCTGACGGTGCTCGGATGCGTGCTGCTGCCGGTTCTCATCGAGACGCCGCTGATCTGGCCATGCGTCTTTATCTGGGGTGCGGTTTCCTACGGCATCTACACGATGTCGATCATCGAGCTCGGCGAGCGGTTCACCGGCTCGGCACTGATCGCCGGCAACGCTGCTTTCTCGCTGATGTGGGGCGTCGGCGGCATCGCCGTGTCGCCGCTGGCGGGCGGCGCCATGGATATTCTCGGTGCGGACGGCCTGCCGATCACGCTCGGCGCCATTTGCCTGGCGCTGGCGATGGTAACCGTCATTCGAAGGCGGATGGTGTGAGATACCTGCCGGAGTGCTGGGGTCCTCAATTGCCTTGCCGCCTGAAGACTGCCCAGAGGTCACAGTCGGCGTGGCGTTCTTCGGGATGCGTCTTGTGCAGCAATTCCCGAATCTCAACAGCGCGATTAAAATCGTCTATCAGCCCAACACAGGATAGCTCTTCAATGGCGAAAACGTCGGGGAAACCACCGCAATTGGTCAATGCGCTGATGTCGACGTTCTTGTCGAGCAGATCATAGCCCATGAAGGTGAACTGGTCCCAACCGAATGAGCGCAGGTCCGCCGAAGGACTTCGGATTACGCCAAGGATGTTAAGGTTGCTCGTATCGGTCAATTGCGAAAGCAAAAACTCCAGATCCACGAAGAAACTCAGCATAAAGTCTTCATTTACGATGTAGGGCCAGTAGCTATCCTTTATCTCCCCAAGTGCCGTCGGGCACAGCATGCCGTCGAGTGAGACGACCTCTGTCAATTGGGTGAGGCCCGACCACTCCATGTATTTGTCCCATCTCGTGCCGCGGGATGGGTCAAACTTCTCAGTCGCAATGTACAGACGTTGCATGAGGTTCCTCGCAGTCCATGCAGAGAGCCTTAGTCATGGCAATCTCCGACCATTCGTATTTACGTGTTCCAGTTGAATGTCGGTAGCGCCATGCCGATGTTTGTGGCACCGAGCGTGACCAATTTTCGGAGACCACATGACCAAATCAGCCACAAGCAGGCAGCCAAGTTCGGCGGCCGAGGATTCCTTTCTCTGGCTGGAGGACAGGACAGGGAAAGAAGCGCTCGACTGGGTTCACCGTCAGAACGAGATCACAACAGGTGAATTGCAGGGCGATCCGTCCTACCAGGCCTACTTCCAAACCGCACTCGACCTGATGACCGCCGAAGACAACATTGCGGTCGGGTCTGCACTAAACGGCCACGTCTATAATTTCTGGCAGGACAAGACCAATGTGCTCGGCCTCTGGCGGCGCACGACGGTTGCTTCCTGCAAGACCGAGAAGCCGGATTGGGAGACGATCATCGACTTCGACAGTCTTTCGGCCAAAGAGGGCGTGAAATGGGTGTTCAGCGGCGCCAGCCGGCTTTATCCCGATTTCAGGCGCTGCCTGCTCAGCCTGTCGCCGGATGGCGGCGACGCCAGTGAGATGCGCGAATTCGACATCGACACCAAGTCCTTTGTCGAGGGCGGCTTTCGCGCGCCCGCCTCGAAGTCGGGCTTCAACTGGCTTGACAAGGACACGGTCGTCGTCTCGGCTGCCTTCGAAGAGGACGACAAAACCCAGTCCGGTTATCCGCGCGTAGTCAAGCTGTGGCAGCGCGGCACCAGGCTGGAGGATGCGACGCCGATCTTCGAGGCGCAGAAGCAGGATCTCGCCGCCGGCGGTTCCCTCGAGTTCGACGGCGACAAGCGGCATCTGTTCCTGATCCGGACGCTCGACTTCTTTGCCTCGCACAGCTTTCTGCGTCTGCCTTCCGGCGAAAACAGGCGCATCCCGCTGCCGGATAACGTAACCGACACGGCGCTGTTCAGGGATCAGCTCGTCTTCGGCGTGCGCAGCCCATGGACAGCGCCGGACGGCGCGCTGTGCAACCCTGACGGCCTCTATTCGCTAGACTTCGCGCGCTGGATCGAAACCAATGCGCTTGGACCTGTCGAAACCGTGCTCGATCCGGCGGATCGTGTCTCGATCGCCGGCATCGCCCGCACGCAAGACCGGTTGTTCATCAATCTGATGGACAATGTGCGCGGCAAGGTTGTCGCCTGCCAACGCAGCGGCAGCGGCTGGTCGCTGCAGCCCGTGGCGCTGCCCGAAAACGGCAGTGTCGGCATCAGCCATGCCGAGCGTTTCGGCTCCAGTGTCTCCTTCTCATTCACCGACTTCCTGACGCCGAGCTCGATCATCTGGTCGGACGACAATGCTGGCACGCTAAAGGCGGTGAAATCGCAGCCGGCGCGTTTCGATGCGTCGTCGCTGGTCTCGGAACAGTTCGAGGCACGCTCGAAAGACGGCACAGAGATCCCTTACTTCGTCGTCAGGCGGCGCGACCAGAACGGGCCGGTGCCGACGCTGCTTTACGGCTATGGCGGCTTCGAGGTGCCGCTGCTGCCCGGCTATGCCGGCGTGCGCGGCCGGCTGTGGCTGGAAAAGGGCAACGCCTATGTGCAGGCCAATATTCGCGGCGGCGGCGAGTTCGGCCCGAACTGGCATCAGGCCGCACTCAAGGCCAATCGCCAGAATGCCTTCGACGATTTCGCCGCGGTTGCGCAAGACCTGGTCAAACGCGGCATCGCCACGCCGGCGACGCTCGGCATCCAGGGCGGCTCGAATGGCGGCCTGCTGACCGGCGTTTCGCTGACCCAGCATCCCGAGCTTTTCGGTGCGGTGATTATCGACGTGCCGCTGCTGGACATGCTGCGCTATACCGAGCTGCCGCCTGGGGCATCCTGGATGGCCGAGTATGGCGATCCGGCGAAGCCTGAAGAAGCTGAGTGGCTTGCCGCTTACTCGCCTTATCAGCATGTCGAGGCCGATGCCGCCTATCCGCCGGTGCTGCTGACCACCTCGACCGCCGACGCCCGGGTCCAGCCCGGCCATGCGCGCAAGATGGCCGCGCGGCTGCAGGCTGCCGGCCACGCGAAGACGCTGTTCTTCGAAGAAACCGAGGGCGGCCATGGCGGGCGCGGCGATCGCCGGCCGCAAGCGGCACAGGCGGCAATGAAGTATGTCTTCCTGCAACGGGCCCTGAACGGAACGGCTTGAACTGATCGCGTCAGACGGCCTAAGGTGCAGCCCATGGGCCGGATGAGGACATGCTGCGCATTTGGGGTGGCGGTGACGCCATCGCCGCGCACGCTTCGCGCCGAGCTTTTGCGGCTTTGCGCCCGCATCGGCTATTCGCCGCCCGCGTTCCTCTGACGAATCCGCCCCGGCTGCTATTGCCGGATTGGTTCAAGAGGAAAGATCAGACATGACCTATCAGAATTATTCGCTGAAGCAGCTTCAGCAGATCGATGCTGCGCATCACCTTCATCCGTTCACCGACCACAAGGAGATGCGCGAGGCCGGCTCACGCATCATCACCCACGCCAACGGGCCGTTCATCTACGATTCCGAAGGCACGGAAATCCTCGACGGCATGGCCGGGCTGTGGTGCGTCAACATCGGTTACGGCCGCGATGAGCTGGCCGATGCGGCTTACGCCCAGATGAAGGAACTACCCTACTACAATTCCTTCTTCAAATGCTCGGCCCCGACGCCGGTGCTGCTGGCCAAAAAGCTGGCGGAACTGGCGCCGAAGCACGTCAACCAGGTGATCTACGGCTCGTCCGGTTCGGAGGCTAACGACACGGCGCTGCGCCTTGTCCGCCACTATTGGGCGCTGGAAGGCAAGCCGGAGAAGAACCGCATCATCTCGCGCAAGACGGCCTATCATGGCTCGACCATCGCCGGCGCGTCGCTGGGCGGCATGGAGCCGATGCACAAGCAGCTCAACGGCGCGGTTCCCAACATCGTCCATGTGATGATGCCTTATGCCTACGAGCTGGCTCTGCCAGGCGAAAGCGATCATGATTTCGGCCTGCGCGCAGCCAAGGCCGTGGAGGACGCTATCCTCGAAGCCGGCGCCGACAAGGTTGCCGCCTTCATCGGCGAGCCGGTGATGGGGGCAGGCGGCGTGAAGATACCGCCGATGAGCTACTGGCCGGAAGTGCAGCGCATCTGCCGCAAATACGATATCCTCCTGATGCTCGACGAGGTCATCACCGGCTATGGCCGCACCGGCGAGTGGTTCGCAGCTCAGACCTTCGATATCGAGCCCGATACGATCACCACTGCCAAGGCGCTGACCTCCGGCTATCAGCCGCTGTCGGCGCTGCTGGTCGGTGACCGCATCGCCGCGACGCTGGTCGAGAAGGGCGGCGAGTTCAATCACGGTTATACTTATGCCGGTCACCCCGTGGCCTGCGCCGTGGCGCTGAAGAACCTCGAGATCATGGCGCGGGAAGGTTTGGTCGATCGGGTCAAGAACGACACCGGACCCTATTTCGCCAAGGCGCTGCAGGAGCATATCGGCGGTCACGAACTGGTCGGCGAGGTGCGCTCGATCGGGCTGATGGGGGCGATCGAGATCGTTAGGGACAAGGCGACCAAGGAGCGCTTCCTGCCGGCCGGGAGTGCGGCGGTGCTTGTCCGCGATCACGCAATTGCCCAGGGCATGATGCTGCGCGCCACCGGCGACACGATGATCCTGTCGCCGCCGCTGATCTGGACGCGTGAGACGATCGACATGGCCTGCAACCGCATCGCCAAGGCGCTTGATCTGGCGCAAGCGGATTTGCGCAAGCGGTAAGATAGAACGATTGCCGGGCGTCCTGCAGTCAGGCGCCCGGCTTTTGAACACTGCATTCTGCCGAAGATCTCGCCAGGCGAGGATCGACCGTGAGGGCGGCAATCAGGTTTCCTGTTTATCTGCCCTGGTTGTCGGCCGTTGTGTCGGTGCTGCCGCGCTGCGCGCTAGCGCCGTCGCTCTGTTGCTCGGCCCACCCACCCGGACCGGTCGGATAGCTCGGCTCTCCCTCCGCCCCCAGGCTCTCGTGGAACTCAGTAGCAGGTCTTCCTGCGTATTCGTGGCCGCTCGACAGGTGCCCTTGATGACCGGGATGGAGCGTTGCGTCATCGTTGCGGGCATGGTCCGGCGGTTCGGCATTGGCCGCCATGGGAAACTCGAGGCGTGTCCGGAGTGGCTTTCGTCCGCAGTACGGCTTCCAACGACAGTGGGTTGGAACTGCCATTCATCTGGGGAATTGTAATGTTGGCTAAGCATAAATCGCTTGGCAAATAGGCTTGTCAGAGCAATCGAGCGTCAACTGTAAGTTCTGTAAGATCGCATTCGCAATTTGCAGTTGCGTCTTACATAAACACGTCAAAAATTATCATAGGGAGGCTATCATGATTAGGCTGCAGTTAGTTCTATTTTCTATTCTGCTACTAGGATGGTCACCGGCGACAGCGGAGGAGGTCTGGTCGCTTGACGGCTTTAAGGCCCCCGAGAGCGTCCTCTTCGATGCAAAACGGAACGTCTTCTACGTTTCCAACATTGTTGGCGAGCCCGCCGGCAAGGATGGGGTCGGATACCTTTCAAAAGTTTCGCCTGACGGAAAATTGCAGGCAGCGGAATGGGTGACCGGCTTTAATGCGCCCAAGGGATTGGTGATGAAAGGCGATACGCTTTTCGTCACCGACATCGATCGGCTCATGGCTGTCGACGTCGAGAGCGGTCAGATCACTGGAACGTGGCCTGCAGGCGCTCAATTCCTCAATGATCCCGCTGTCGACGAGGCGGGTCGGGTCTTTGCTTCCGACATGCTGGCGAACAGGATTTATGTTCTGGACAATGATGCTCTCTCCGTCTGGCTCGAGAGCGAGGATCTCCTGCATCCGAACGGTCTGCGCGTCGAACACGGCCGCCTTCTTGTCGCCGGCTGGGGTCGCGATATCCAGCCGGATTTTTCGTCCAAGACACCCGGCCATCTGATCGCGATCGACCTGAACACGAAGGTTATCTCTGACATCGGGTCCGGCGAGCCTGTTGGAAATCTAGATGGTCTAGAATCAGACGGGGCAGGGAATTGGCTCGTGACGGATTGGGTCGCAGGGGCGCTCTTTCGCATTCATTCGGATGGAAAAGTCGAGCAGCTGATGGACCTCAATCAAGGCAGCGCCGATCTGGAATTCCTGGAAGAAAAGAAGTTGGCAATCATCCCGATGATGATGGACGGCAAACTGGTCGCAACTCGATTGGGTGGAGCAACTTGAGAAGACGCTCGCATAGTCCTCTCCCCAATTGGCCGTACAGGGTCATGACTTGCACTATCGAAGGGCCGGATCAGCGGCCCTTTTCACATCTGTGCCAGCTCTTGCGCGGTGCCGTTCCGAAACGCAAAAACCGCGCTCCATCGGGAACGCGGCTTTGCCAGATACGCATGGCGCTTCGCTAACAGAACACTTGCGAAACTTACGGGCTCCGGTACGCGAGACCTGATCCGGAGCGCCGGGCGGATGCGATATGCCGCCTCGCACTCCGTTCTACAGGGACATTGTTACCGGGTGGTTATCGATAGTTTAAGCAAATCTAAATTTCCGATATTTCTCTTTGCCGGGAACGGAAAAGCCCGTCGAGTTCGAGGCTTAAGCGTCGCGTCTGAAGGGACGGTCAAGCCCGAGCGCAGGCGTTTGGGCGGCATGCATTACGCCGGGGTACCGCGCAGGAAATTTATGATGCCGGAAAAATCGGCACCGGCATGCCCCTGGGCGTTGAACAACGCATAAAGCTGGGCTGCCTCGGCGCCGAGCGGTGTCACCGCACCGGCGCTTTGCGCAGCTTCCTGCGACAATTTCAGGTCCTTCAGCATCAGTGCCGCGGCAAACCCCGGCCTATAGCCATTGTTGGCCGGCGATGTCGGCACCGGACCAGGCACCGGGCAGTAGGTGGTCAGTGACCAGCACTGGCCCGACGAGTTCGAGGCGACGTCGAACAGCGCCTGATCCGACAGGCCGAGCTTTTCCGCCAGTACGAAGGCTTCGGCGACGCCGATCATCGAAATGCCGAGGATCATGTTATTGCAGATCTTTGCCGCCTGTCCGGCGCCGTCATCGCCGCAATGGACGATACGGCCAGCCATCGGCTTGAGGATTGGTTCGGCTTTGGCGAAGGCTTCCTTCCAGCCCCCGGCCATGAAGGTCAGCGTGCCGGCGGCGGCGCCGCCGGTGCCGCCGGAAACCGGCGCGTCGATCGACAGCAGCTTATGTTTGGCGGCAATGGTGTGGGCTTTTCGTGCCGATTCGACGTCGATGGTCGAAGAATCGATGAACAGCGCGCCCTTTTTCGCCTTGGGCGCGATGTCCTCATAGACCGACAGGACATGCCTGCCGGCCGGCAGCATGGTGATGACCACATCGGCCTCCTTCACCGCGGCAATGGCATTGGCCATGACCACGACGCCATGCTCCTTGGCGATGACGAGATTTTCCGGCATCAGGTCGAAGCCGTGCACGGCATATCCCGCCTTGACGAGATTGGCGGCCATCGGGTTGCCCATGTTGCCGAGGCCGATGAAGGCGATGGTGGTCATAATGGCACTCCGTGGTTTGGGTCAGGCAGTAGGCAGTAGGCAGTAGGTAGGCAAGTAGGCAGTAGGGCAGTAGGGCAGTAGGGCAGTAGGCAGGCTATTCGGGCGCTAGTTTGCTAATAAGTTGGCGAAGCATTTATCCGATAGTCTAGGTCGATAACAGCATCTGATAAGCTTCATCATGCGCCAGATCCATCGCCTGCTGCCATACCATAACGTCCCTTGTACGAATTGATCCTGCCGGTCACTTTCTACTGCCCTACTGCCCTACTGCCCTACTGCCCTACTGCCCTACTGCCCTACTGCCTTACCGTCCGATCAGGGCGCGTGCGATGATGACGCGCATGATCTCGTTGGTGCCTTCGAGAATCTGGTGGACGCGCAAATCTCGGACCAGCTTCTCGATGCCGTAGTCGTGCAAATAGCCGTAGCCGCCATGCAGTTGCAGGGCGTCGTTGGCGACATTGAAGCCGATGTCGGTGACGAAGCGCTTGGCCATCGCCGACCATTTCGAGGCATCCGGGGCCTTGCGGTCGAGCTTCGAGGCGGCGGCGTAGAGGAAGATGCGTGCCGCCTGCAGCTCGGTCTCCATGTCGGCGAGCTTGAACTGCAGCGCCTGGAATTGGTTGATCTTGGAGCCGAAGGCCTTACGCTCTGCGGTGTAGGCCAGTGCCTTGTCGAGCGCCGATTGCGCGCCGCCCAGCGAACAGGCGGCGATGTTGAGCCGGCCGCCGTCGAGCCCGGCCATGGCGATGCCGAAGCCGGCGCCTTCGACTGAGAGCAGGTTCTGCGCCGGCACCTTGCAGTCCTCGAAGACGACCTGGCGCGTCGACTGCATGTGCCAGCCCATCTTGTGCTCGTTGACGCCAAAAGACAGGCCGGACGCATCCTTCGGCACGACGAAGGTGGAAATGCCCTTCGGCCCGTCGGCGCCGGTGCGCGCCATGACGATATAGAGGTCGCTGTCGCCGGCGCCTGAGATGAACTGCTTGACGCCGTTCAGCACATAGTCGCCGCCGCTTTTCACCGCGCGCGTCTTCAGCGCCGCAGCATCCGATCCCGAACCCGGCTCGGTCAGGCAATAGCTGGCCAGCCATTCCATCGAAGTCAGCTTCGGCAGGTAGCGCTGGCGCTGCTCGTCGCTGCCGAAGCGGTCGACCATCGAGGCCACCATGTTGTGGATCGAGATGAAGGAGGAAAACGCCGGATCGGCACGTGAAAGCGCCTCGAAGATCAGCACGGCGTCGAGCCGGCCGAGCCCCGAGCCGCCGACATCGTCACTGACATAGATGCCGCCGAGGCCGAGCGGCCCCGTCTCGCGGATCACGTCTGCCGGAAAATGCTTGTTGCGGTCCCAGTCGAGCGCGTTCGGCGCGACGCGGTCGGCGGCAAAGGCCTCGGCCATCTCCTGGATGGCGCGCTGGTCATCGTTGAGTTCGAACTGGCTGGTGCCCGCATCGACAGCGGCGTCCATGGCGTGCTCCCTGATGTTGTCGGCCGGCTGGCCTGTCGTTTTTGGCTTTGCGCGCCGTCCAATCTAGACCAATGATGCCGCCGCGCAAGCCGACCATCTCTATCCAACCATCTGGGGAGCGGCTGTGCGCTAACGCGTGTCTGGAGCAAGGCGTGACGCCAAATTTCGATGAACTGCTCGAACGCTTCCATGCCTATCTCGAAACGTTCGATGATGACCTGGTGCGCGATGCCGTGGCCCGGATCGGCTGGGCCATGCCGGCGCGTCGGGTCGAGCCGCATCCGCTCGCCTGCCTGCGCCAGCTCGACCGTGTCGCCGAGCTCGCTCCGGCAAACGCCAAGCCGCTGGCGCGGCTGCTTGCGGAGCGTCGCGGCGAACTGCGCTGGGGGCAGACCTACAGCGAGGCGGATTTCGGCAAGACATTCATCGACAATTACGGCTGGCTGGAAGTCTTCGGCACGCGCGGCCATTTCGTCAACGACGAGGTCGCGGCCGGCTTGCTGATCCTCGGACCTGATATCGTCTACCCCGATCATCATCACGTCGCCGAGGAGATCTACATTCCGCTGACCAGCGGCACCGAATGGCGCATGGGCGAAGGCAAATTTCGCAGGCGCGAGGCGGGTGAGGTGATCCACCATGCCTCTGATATCAGCCACGCCATGCGCACCGGCAAGGAGCCGCTCTTGGCGCTCTACATCTGGCGCGGCGGGCCGCTGGCGGCGAAATCCACGATCACCGGCACCGTTTCACAGGGCAGGAATTAATGGCCAAGGCGATCATGCTGCAGGGCACCGGCTCCGATGTCGGCAAGACGGTGCTGGTCGCGGGCCTGTGCCGCGCGGCAAGGAACCGTGGGCTGAAGGTACGGCCGTTCAAGCCGCAGAACATGTCGAACAACGCCGCCGTCGCCGATATTCCGGGCGACAACTCCGGCGGCGAGATTGGCCGCGCCCAATGGCTGCAGGCGATCGCCTGTGGCGTTGCGCCCTCCGTCCACATGAACCCGGTGCTGCTCAAGCCGCAGACCGATGTCGGCGCGCAAGTTGTGGTGCAGGGCAAGGTGTTCGGCGAGGCACGGGCGCGCGACTACCAGGCGCTGAAGGGCCGGCTGATGGATGCCGTGCTGGACTCCTGGGCCGAGGTCGGCGAGGGCGCCGACCTGGTCATCGTCGAAGGCGCCGGCTCGCCGGCCGAGATCAATCTCAGGAGCCGCGACATTGCCAATATGGGCTTTGCGACGCGCGCCAACGTGCCGGTTGTCCTCGTCGGCGACATCGATCGCGGCGGCGTCATCGCCTCGGTCGCCGGCACCCATCTGATCCTGCCGGAAGAGGACCGGCGCATGATCGTCGGCTATCTCATCAACAAGTTCCGCGGCGATGTCTCGCTGTTCGATGACGGCATCAAAGCGATCGAGACATTCACCGGCTGGCGCTGCTTCGGCGTTGTGCCGTGGCTGAAGGCGGCGGCGCGGTTGCCCTCGGAGGATTCCGTGGTGCTCGAACGCCTGGTATCCGGTGAAAAGCGGGCGTTGAAAGTGGCGGTGCCGATGCTTTCGCGCATCGCTAATTTCGACGATCTAGACCCGCTCAAGGCCGAGCCTCAGGTCGAGGTTGTCTTTGTGCCGCCCGGCCAGCACCTCCCCGAAGATGCCGGGCTGGTGATCATTCCCGGCTCAAAGTCGACGATCGGCGATCTCCTGAGATTCCGCGAGAATGGCTGGGATCGCGACCTGCTCGCCCACCGCAAGCGCGGCGGCCATGTGGTCGGCATCTGTGGCGGGTTCCAGATGCTCGGCCATGTCGTGCGCGATCCCGACGGCATCGAGGGCAGCGTGACCGAGATCACAGGGCTTGGCCTGCTCGACGTTGAAACGGTGATGGAGCCGGAAAAGACCGTGCGCAATGTCAGCGCGCACTCGGTGCAGTTCGACCTGCCGCTCGAAGGCTATGAGATCCATCTCGGCCGCACCACCGGTCCGGACACGCTGCGGCCGTCCGCCGTCATCAACGGCGCTGCTGACGGCGCCATTTCCGCCGACGGAAAGGTGTCGGGCACCTATCTGCACGGGCTGTTTTCCGCCGACGCTTTTCGGGCGAAATTCCTGGAAAATCTTGGCGTGAAAGGCGGCGGCATCGATTATCGCGCCGAGGTCGAACGGGCACTGGACGAGGTCGCAGCCGAGCTGGAGACCCACCTCGACTGCGACGCCATTTTTGGCTTGGCGCGTTAGCTGGCGGGCTCGGCAGCCTTCGGCCAGTAGGTGCCGAAGGACCAGACATTGCCTTCCGGGTCGCGGCAGATGAATTCGCGGCTGCCATAATCGCGATCGGTGAGCTCTTCCAGTATTTCGGCGCCGGCCTTTTTTGCCCTGGCATAAGCGGCATCGGCATCGTCGACGGCAACATAGATCGATCTGCCACCACCCGGGCCCGGTGCACCGATCATCTGGCCAAACTTGTCGTCGCGTGCAGTGCCCAGCATGATCATCGAGGAGCCGAAAGTCAGTTCGGCGTGATGGACAATGTCGCCTTCGCCGTAGCGGGCATGAACGGCAAAGCCGAAGGCTTCACCCAGCCAGTCGATCATCTTGGCTGCATTGCGGTAGCGCAACGTCGGATAGAGCCTGGGCGGTTCGACATTTATTGTCATGGCGATCTCCTTCAATTGGATTGTCGATAACCCAGTCTGGGCGAAGGCTGTTCGCACGTCTTGAAGAAATGTTACCACGTGCGCCCCATTGGGCGTCGCAAGGGGTTTCAGAACCTATGCCCGGGCGGCAAGCGTCGTCGGCGTTTCGCCGGCAAGATCGCGGAATTCGCGCACCAGATGCGCCTGATCGGCATAGCCGCAGTCGGCGGCGATATCAGCCCAATCGGATTTGTCCTGCCTTGACAGGCCGAGCGCTCGGTTGAAGCGGACAATGCGCGACAGCGTCTTGGGGCCGACGCCGATCGCATTGGGAGAATTTTCCCAAGAGATGCTTGCGGCTCCAGCCCAGCCTGTCGGCGAGCGACGAGATGCGAATGCGGCCGCCTGAGACGATGATCCTGTCATAGGCCCAGGCGATTTCGGCCTGCGTTTCCCGGGCCTCAGTCAGCCGTGCGGCGATGAACGTCTCGACGATGGCAAAGCGTGCGCTCCAGTCGCGCGCGTTTCCAAGCCTTTCGCGCAGCGCGATGCCTTCGAGGCCAAGCACATCGTCGAGGCCGACCATGCGGTCGGTCAGTTCGCTCATCGCAAGGCCGAAGAAGCGGCGGGCGCCGAGCGGGGTAAAATTGACCTGGACGCAGCAGGCGCCACCGAAGGATTCGATCACCACCGGACCGGCAAAAAGGCCGGCGGCGAAACTGGCGAAGCGGTCGTTGTCGCCCGGATCCTTGCCGAGTCCGATGGCGAAGGGTTCGGCAAAGCTGATGACCAGCGGCACGGTCAGCGATGCATATTCGACGTTGCGGAAACGGCCCGGTGCCGTTTCGCGATAGCCGCAGATGTCGGTGACCGCGCCCCGGAGGCAAGGGCCGGACGCACGCCGCACCATCTCGAACCGGTCGGGGCCGGGATTTTCATGTCGGCTGCTGCCGTCTTCGCTCTCGGCGGGCATGAGCTTTCCTTCCGCCCAAGGAGTCTAACAGACCAGCCCTCAAAATCAAAAGCGCCCCGCGTGTGGCCCGGCGCGCCGAGTTGCCTGAGATTTGAATACTTAAGCGCCGCGAACCAAGCAGCCGCCAGCAAGCACAATATAAGCGATGAGGACGATCCACACCGCGGCCAAGGGAATGAACGCAAAAACGCCGAGAGCGGCGAGAAGGCCGATGATGGCGATAACAACGGATATGATGAAAACAAGCTGCGTAGGCGCACTGAGATTCATGTGTGGCTCCTCCGACATGATTCGTACAACCGCATACTATCAGGCGCGCCGTTCACACACCAATCAGCGTGCGCAGCGGGTTCGCCGGATCGGCCAGCAGCTTGATGGCCAGCGCCAGACAGACGATCACCAGCAGCGGCTTGATCAGTTTTGCGCCATTGCGGATGGCGAGGCTGGCGCCGACACGGGCGCCGAGGAACTGGGCGACACCCATCATCAGGCCGATCTTCCAGTAGACGACCCCGGCAGCAGCGAAGACGATGAAGCCGCCGATGTTGGAGGCGAAGTTGAGCAGCTTGGTATGCGCCGTCGCCTTGAGCACGCCGTAGCCGGCAAGGGTGACGAAGGCGAGCATGTAGAAGGAACCGGCCCCCGGCCCGAACAGGCCGTCATAGAAGCCAACAATCGGCACCAGGATCAGCCCGAACAGGAACGGCGACAGGCGCCGGGCGCGGTCGACGTCACCCATGTTGGGCTTCAGGGCGAAGAAAAGGGCGATGGCGATCAGCAGGACCGGCAGAAGAGCGCGCAGCAGGTCGCCCGGCACGAATGTCGCCAGCAAGGCGCCGAGAGCACTGCCGGCAAGCGCCAACAGGGCCGAAGGCAATTGCGGGCGCAAATCGACATGGCCCTTCGCGGCGTAGTGGATGGTCGCCGAGCCGGAGCCGAACATGCCCTGCAGCTTGTTGGTTCCCAGCGCCTCGACCGGCGAGAAGCCGGCGAGCAGCAGTGCTGGAATGGTGATCAAGCCGCCGCCGCCGGCGATCGAATCGACGAAGCCGGCAGCGAAGGCTGCGGTGCCGAGGATGACGACGGTCTGGGTGGCGAGATCGAACATCGGATGGTTGCGGGAGGGTTTCCGGCCAGCGGGAAAATATGGCGCGTTCGAACCACAGCCGACCCGTTTGCGCAAGACCGATTCCGCGCTACCTATGCCAAGCGCCCCGCGACGCGCTTGGCTCTTTATGTTTTATGCATGTCGTTATCTCAAAACCGCCGCGCACTTTTGAGCGACATGCATTTGACGAATCGGAAAGGAACGCTGATGGCATTCGCATTGCTTGACCAGATACGCGCTATCTTCGACGGCGACCCCGGCGTGCGCAAGGTTGCGGACGATCCAGTGTTGTCGGCGGAACTGCTGATGCTGTTTCGCATGATCCTGGCCGACGGCACGGTCAGCGAGAGCGAAATGGCCGCCTTCAGGCGCATCTGCCGGGAAGCCTTCGGCATTCCAGAAGCCAGCATCGACAGCGTCATCGAATATCTCAACGAGTTCGGCTACGAGACCAACACCTCACAAGCCATCGCGCAGTTCCGTGACCTTGACGTCGAGAGGCGCAGCCTGCTTGCCCGCCATATGGCCGAGATCGCCAAGGCCGATTCGCAACTTGCCGGGACCGAGATGCAGCTCTTGCGCCGCACGCTCGACTTGCTCGACATCAGCCCGGCCGATGTGGTGAAGGCCGAAGAGTAAGCCTCTCTGACGGTCGGCTGTTCACCCCTGTTCCTGTAACCGCCGAGCAATCGCGCGGTGTAGGTCTGGGGCGGCAGCGACCAGCGCCTTCGCGGCTTCGGACTGCGGATGGTCGAGAACCTCGCTCGTCCTGCCGCGCTCGACGATCTTGCCGTCATGCATGATCATCACCTGGTCGGTGATGGCGCGGGCAACGGTCAGATCGTGGGTGATGAACAGATAGGCAACGCCTAGCTTCTGGTTGAGCTCGGCGAACAGGTCGAGAATCTGGGCGCGGATCGAGACGTCGAGCGCCGAGACCGGCTCGTCGGCGACGACCAGTTTGGGGCGGGTGATGATGGCGCGGGCGATCGACAGGCGCTGGCGCTGGCCGCCCGAAAATTCGTGCGGATATTTATCCATGTCGCGTGGGCTGAGACCGACCTCGTGCAAGGCCTTTGCCACCATCTCGCGCCGCTCCGTGTTCGTCGGCTTCTTCTCCAGGACATGCAGTGGCTCGGCGACCAGTTTTTCGACCTTCTGGCGCGGATCGAAGGAGCCGTAAGGGTCCTGGAACACCACCTGCATGTCGCGGCGCGCCGGCTTGAGCTCCGCCTCGCTCTTGCCGGTGATGACCTGGCCGCGAAACCGGATCGTTCCCGATGTCGGCCCGTCCAGCGCCAACACCATGCGGGCAAGCGTGGACTTGCCGCAGCCGGAACGCCCGACCAGCGCCACCGACTGGCCGGGATCAATCGAGAACGAGACATCGTCGACGGCGCGGATCGAGGCCGCCCGCTTCAACAGCGATTTGCGGCGTCCCGGATAGTCCCGCGTCACGTTGTCTACCTGAAGAAGAGGTTTGGCAACCTGGAGCAGGGGGTTGTCTTGGCCGACCTCGTGTGTCCTGGCACGCGCCGGCACATGCGTCGAGGCCTGCGCCAGTTGTCGCGTGTAGGGATGAAGCTGTTCTGACAAGGTACGCGCCGTGTCGCCGGCCTCCATCACTTCGCCGTGGCGCAGGATGGTGATGCGCTCCGCCATTTCGGTCACCACCGCAAGGTCGTGCGAGATCAAGAGCAGGCCCATGCGGTTTTCTGCGACCAGGTCGCGCAACAGGTCGAGGATCTGCGCCTGCAGCACGACGTCGAGCGCCGTCGTCGGCTCGTCGGCGATCAGCAGCTTGGGTTTCAGTGCGCAGGCAATGGCGATGACGACGCGCTGGCGCTGGCCGCCGGAAAGCTCGTGCGGATAGCGCGACAGCGGGAATTGCGCTGAGGGCAGGCCGACCCGGTCGAGCATTTTTCGCGCGCTGTCCTCGGCGTCGGCATGGCTTGTCCTGGTGTGCCAGCGTATGCCTTCGGCGACCTGCTCGCCAATGGTCTTGACCGGGTTGAGTGCCGTCATCGGCTCCTGGAAAACCATGCCGATATCGTCGCCGCGCAGCGCGCACATCTGGTCTTCGCTGGCCGCAAGGATGTCGATGCCGTCGAAGACGACGCGCCCGGTGGCGCGCGCCGCCGAGGGCAGAAGCCGCATCACCGTCAGCGCGGTAATCGACTTGCCTGAACCGGATTCGCCGACCAGTCCCATCACCTCGCCGGGCGCAACTGAGAGCTCGACATACCTCAGGATCGGCGTGTCGCCGATGCTCAGCGAAAGGTTCTCGATTTCGAGCAGGCTCATCGCTGCCGCCGCGACCGGGGATCGAGGATGTCGGCAATACCGTCGCCGAGCAGGTTCAGGCCAAGCACCGTGATTGCGATCGCCATGCCTGGAAAGATCGCCATCCACGGCGCCGCCACCATGCGGGTCTGCGCATCGAACAGCATCCGGCCCCAGCTCGGCATCGGTGGCTGTGTGCCGAGCCCGAGATAGGAAAGCCCGGCTTCGGCCAGGATGCCGAGCGCGAACTGGATGGTGCCTTGCACCAGGAGCAAAGTGACGATGTTGGGGAGCACATGCTCCAGCGTGATCAGTGTTTTGCCTTTGCCGGCGGCGCGCGCGGCGAGGATGAATTCGCGCGGCCATATCGCCAGCGCGCCGGCCCGGGCGACGCGGGCGAAGACCGGGATGTTGAAGATGCCGATGGCGATGATGGCGTTGAGCGCGCCCGGCCCGAAGATGGCGGTGATCATGATCGCCGAGAGCAGGGCAGGGAAGGCGAAGACGAGATCGTTGAGCCGCATCACCGCTTCGTCGACGATGCCGCCGCGCGCCGCGGCGAAGGCGCCGAGCGGCACGCCGACGCCCATGCCGATGCCGACCGCCACCAGCGCTACGGCGATCGAGTTGCGGGCGCCGACCATGATCATCGACAGGATGTCGCGGCCGAAATGGTCGGTGCCGAACCAGTGCGCCGGCGAGGGTGCCTGGGTCTTGTCGGCGATGATCAGCCTGGTGACGTCAAAAGGCGTCCAGAAGAACGAGACGATGGCGACCGCTGCCACCACTATGGTGATGACGAAGCCGGCGAGGAACGAGCGGTTAGTGAAGGCTTTGACGAGGATGTCGGCAAAATTTTCCTCTGGGATGTCGAAGCGCAGCGTCATTGGCGGCTTCTCAGGCGCGGATCGACGACCGCATAGGAGAGATCGACGAGCAGGTTGACCGCGATGACGGCGGCGACCAGCAGCATGACGACGCTTTCGACGACGATCAGGTCGCGCTGGGTGATCGCCTGGAACACGAGCCGGCCAAGGCCGGGCAGGTAAAAGACGTTTTCGATGATGATGGTGCCGGCGAGCAGGAAGGCGAACTGCAGGCCGAGAATGGTCAGCACCGGGATCATGGCGTTGCGCAGCGCGTGCCGCCACAGCACCGTGCGATAGGGCAGGCCCTTGGCGCGGGCGGTGCGGATATAGTCCTCGTCCAGCACTTCGATCAGCGCCGAGCGGGTGACGCGGGCGAGGATCGCCGCTTGCGGCAGAGCGAGCGCGATCGCCGGCAGGACCAGCGATTTCAGCGCCGGCCAGACGCCGGCGCTCCAACCGGGAAAACCGCCTGATGGCACCAGCCGCAGCCAAACCGCAAACAGGTAGATCAGCATCAGCGCGAACCAGAAGTTCGGCACGGCGACGCCAAGCTGGGCGGCACCCATCGCAATCGTGTCGCCGGCCCGTCCGTGCCTGCCGGCTGAAAACAGCCCGACCGGAATGGCAATGATGGTGGACAGCGCCAGCGCGATCAGCGCCAGCGGCAGCGAGACGACGACGCGCTCGCGGACCAGGTCGATGACCGGCACCGAATAGGTGTAGGAACGGCCGAAATCGAGGCTCAGCAAGCCGCCGGCCCAGTGCAGATAACGCAGCGCAAGGTGCGCGTTGAGACCCATCTGGTTGCGCAGCAGCTCGACCTGGTCGGCGCTGGCGTTCATGCCCAGCATCAGCCGCGCCGGGTCACCGGGAATGATCTCCAGCACGGCAAAGACCACCATCGAGGCCAGAACCAGCGTGATCAGCGCGACGGCAAGGCGCTTGAGGACATAGACGGTCATGGGGGGAGGACCGCAGGTCCGCTCAGCGCGACAACTGGATGAAGGTCGCGTTCCCGCCAACCCCCCTCTGTCCTGCCGGACATCTCCCCCGCAAGGGGGGGGATTGCGCGCTCAGCCGCTTTCGCCAATTTTGAACGTGGTAGGAGAGGCATGCCGCCGAAACTGCCGATCTCCCCCCTTGCGGGGGAGATGCCCGGCAGGGCAGAGGGGGGTGGGAAGGATCGCAAGCTTCGCCTCTTTGGCCAGCAGCCGCCTCACTCGGTCCACTTCACTTTGGTCAGGTCGTTGGCCTGGATCGGGGCGTTTTCCCAAAAACCCTTGAGCTTGGCGTCCCAAACGCCGGCTTTCGGCAGTTCGTAGAGGAAGCCGACCACGGCATCGTCGGCCAGTATCTTCTGCGCCTCGCCGAGCAGCGTCATGCGCTTGGCCTCGTCGGAGGTGTGGTTCAGATCGGCGATGATCTTGTCGAACATCGGATTGTCGTAGTTGAAGTAATAATCCTTGCGCGAATAGATATCGATGTCGTTGGGCTCGGTGTGGGAGACGATGGTCAGGTCGTAGTCCTTCTTGGTGAAGACCTGGTCCAGCCACTGCGCCCATTCCACGGGCACGATTTCCAGCTGGATGCCGACGTCGCGAAGCTGCGACGCGATGATCTCGCCGCCAAGCCGCGCATAGGAAGGCGGCGGCAGTTTCAGTGTCGCCTTGAAGCCGTTCTCCAGGCCGGCTTCCTGCAAGAGTTCCCTGGCCTTCTCGACATTGTGCGGGTAGACGCCGGTGAGGTCGACATAGGCTTTGTTGGCGGGCGACATGTGCGAGCCGATCTGCACACCCAAACCGGCCGAGGCGCCGTCGATGATCGCCTTGCGGTCGAGCGCAAACGAGATCGCCTGCCTGACCTGCAGCTTGTCGAAAGGCGGCTTCTTGTTGTTGATCGATAGGATGGTTTCGCCCTCGGTCGAGCCGATCACCACCTTGAAGCGCGGATCGCCCTGGACCTGGGCGACACTGTCAGGGTCAAAGAAAGGGAAGGCCTGAACATCGCCGGAAAGCAGCGCCGGCACCGCGGCTGCGGCATCGGGAACGATGCGGAATTCCGCCTTGTCGAGGGACACCGGGGCGCCCCAGTAAGTATCGGACTTGATCAGCGTGATCGACGAGCCCTTGGCCCAGTTCTGGAACCTGAACGGCCCGGTGCCGACAGGTTGTTCCTTGTTGGTGTCGGCTGTCTCCGGTGCGACGATGACCGCGTCGCCCCAGCCCATATTGTAAAGGAACGAACTTTGCGGGTTCTTCAGCGTGATCCTGACCGTCGCCGGATCGGCCACCTCAACCGTATCGATGGCGGCGAACAGGCCCTTTTGTGCGTTGACGGAGTTGTCGGCACGGGCGCGGTCGAGCGAGAATTTCACGTCGTCGGCATTGAAGTCGGTGCCGTCATGGAATTTGACGCCGGTATGCAGCTTGAAGGTGTAGACCTTGCCGTCGTCGGAAATCGTCCAGCTTTCGGCGAGATCCGGTATCACCTCGCCGTTCGGACCGATGCGGGTCAGCCCCTCGAACACATTGGCGTAAAGCACTTCATCAATTGCCGCCGCAGCACCCGCGGTCGGATCGAGATGCGGAGGTTCGAGCGTGATGCCGATGACCAGATCGGTTCGTGCGGCAAACGCCGAGGCGCCAGTGGCCAGCACCAGGCCCGCAGCTGTGAGAATGGTTTTCCACAATTTCATCGTGCAGCTCCCGATATGCTCAAAAAAATCCTCAAAACCCGATGGATAGAAGCGTGATTTCGCCGAGGAGTAAATTGCGTTTCGTGCTTTCCGGCAGCGCCGGCAGGAATGTTTTTCCGCCCATCACCGACTACCGAGCGCCCGCGCCCCTAAGCAGCACGTTGAGCCCGATGGCCATCACCTTGGCCGATTCGACCATGTCTGATATCCCCACCCATTCGTCGGGCCTGTGGGCGAGGTCGAGAATGCCCGGGCCATAGGCGATGCAGTCGTAGATGTGGCCGATGCGGGCAATGTGCTTCTGGTCGTAGGTGCCGGGCGAGATCACGTAGTCGGGCTCGCGGTCGAATATCGCCATGATGCCTTGCGCCACCGCCTTGACCACCGGCGCATCGCGCTCGGTCATCAGCGGCAGCACCTCCATGAGATCGCGGATCTCGTAGTCGAATTTCTTGCGCTCGCGCTTCAGCCGGTCGAGGATATCAGTCACCTCGCTTTTGACCGTGCCGAGATCCTCTTCGAGCAGGAAGCGGCGGTCGATGATCAGCCGGCAGGAATCGGGGACGTTGGGCGAGGGCAGGCCGGGCCGGAAATCCTCCGTCTGGCCGCCGTGGATCGAGTTGATGTTCATGGTCGAGCGCTTTGCCCCGTCGGGCACGACCGGCATGCGCGTCACCTTGCGGTCGAGCGCCGGGAACAGCTCGTCCTCGAAAGCGCTTAGCACAGCGCCCATATGGCGCACCGCGTTGTCGCCGAGGAACGGCATCGAGCCGTGCGCGATCTCGCCCTTGGTCTCGATCTCCGCCCACCACACGCCGCGATGGCCAAGGCAGATGCGGTCCTTGTTCAACGGCTCGGGGATGATGACGTGGTCGACCTTAGGCTTGGAGAAATAGCCTGACTTGGCCAGATGGGCGACGCCGCCAAAGCCGCCGGACTCCTCGTCGACCGTGCCCGATATTTCGATAGCGCCCGGAAAATCGGGGAAGACCTCGATGAAGGTTTCGACGGCGATGATCGACGAGGCCAAGCCCCCTTTCATGTCGCAGGCGCCGCGGCCATAGACCTTGCCATCCCTAACAATGCCGGCGAAGGGATCGAGGCTCCAGCCGTCGCCGGCTTCGACCACGTCGATATGCGAGTTGAAATGCACGCAGGCGCCGGGCGAGCGACCATCGAAGCGGGCGACGACGTTGACGCGCGGGTAGCGATCGGTGTCGCCGCGCGTGCCTTCGGCGCGGATGAATTCGACTTCGAAACCGCGCTTCTTCAGCCGCGCTCCGATGTATTCGGCGCATGGCCGGTAGGCTTCGCCGGGCGGATTGATGGTCGGAAAGCGGATCAGGTCGACGGTCAGCGCGATCAGGTCGTCGACCCGATCATCGACCGCTTTCAGGAGCCGTTCACTCATTTTGTTCATTCGGCGAATTGAGCAGCCAACGATGCGTTTTGGCAAGCCTGTTGGCGGATCGCGCCCTAGTTACGTGGTTACGTGGCTACGTGTCGTCACGGCAACTATCACGGGAAATCGTTCAAATTCGCTGCTTTGGATTGGTGAATTCGTCAGAGGTGTGTGGTTACCTCATTCACTTACGATTAAAAAGATGAAGAATAGCGTAAAGGCAGGCAGGCAAGGGCAATCAAAGGGGTTTGATCGCATGAAAAAGACCGTTCTCATGGCAGCGTTACTGGTGACGATGCTGTTCGGTTCTTCGGTCGAGGGCTGGGCAGCCAAGCTGGTTGCCAAGATCGACGTGTCATCGCAGACGATGACTGTAAGATACGGTCAGGCGGTTTACCGATGGCGCGTATCCACGGCGCGCAAGGGTTATATCACGCCGCGCGGCAGCTACCGGCCGCAACGAACGGCACGGATGTGGTATTCGCGCAAATATGACATGTCGCCGATGCCTCATTCGGTGTTCTACCGCGGCGGCTATGCCATCCATGGCACGGGCGCGGTGAGATCTCTCGGGCGCCCGGCCTCGCATGGCTGCGTCCGGCTGCACCCAACCAATGCCGCCGCTTTCTATTCGATGGTGCGGCAAGCCGGATTCCGCAACACGCGGATCGTCGTGACCAACTAACTTTAGGTGGTTGCAAGCTCGCGGTTCCTACAAGAAGTCAGAACGGGCGCTTCTTGTGAAGCGACGCCGGCTTTTCCGCTCTGAACCAATTCGTCGGTGAAAGTGGGAGCACTATTTACGTGGGCGAGCTTTGGGCAGAATATACCGGGTGGGAGGAAGCATTCGGAATCCCTGAATAGTGCGCCTGAACGGCTTCCGACCGTTGGTTGCAAGGGAGGATAATCATGAAACGTATTTTCTCGCTCGCGGCGGGTGCCGCGGCGTTATCGCTCGGCGTATCGAACGCCTACGCACAATCGGGCGGCGTCGATAAGGCGGTCGGCGGCTACAGCTTCGAAGAAGCCGCAAAGGAGGCCCCCGGTACCAAGGACTTCCATTCGGCCGATGGTCACCTCACATTCGCTATCGTGACACACACTGCCGGCAATGGCTTCTTCGATCCGGTCTACGTCGGCGCGACCGTCGCCGGCAACCTGATCGGCGCCAAGGTCCTGCTGCTCGGCTCGGAATCGCCGACCGACGACCCTGCCCGCGAGATCGAAATCCTGAACCAGATCGTGCAGGATCCGACGATCGACGGGCTGATCATGACAACGCCCCAGGTCGGCGCCTATAACGACATCGTCAAGGCCGCCGAGGCGAAGGGCATACCGGTCGCTACGACCAATTCCTTTGACGGCACGCTCCTCAACCGCAGCGGCATCGGCCACACCGGCCAGGACGCCTCCGCTGCCGCAATCGCCGGCGAGGCGCTCGTCAAGTGCCTCGCGGACAAGGGTATCGAGAAGGGTTCGATCGTCCTGCCGTCGTCGACCGCAATGGGCAACATCGAGGTGAACAACCGCGTCACTTCGGCTTTCAACGCCATCGTCAAGGGCTTGAAGGATGCCGGCAAGCTTGATGCCTTCAAGGTCGACGCGGGTCCGGAGAACACCGGTATCGACACCAATCCGAATGATCCGGTGAACGGCATCGTGACGCTGTTCGAATCGCGAGGCGACGTCGTTGGCGCGTTCGCCGGCAACAACGTGTTCACGCCGGCGCTTGCCAAGGCCGTCGCTCAGACCGGACTGACCGGCAAGATCTGCGCCTACGGTTTCGACCTCGGCCCGGCCCAGCAGGATGCGATGAAGAGCGGCGATCTGACCGGCGCGCTCGGGCAGCAGCCGTTCTTGCAGGGCTTCTGGCCGGTCATGCAACTCTATCTGGAGATCGATCGCGGCATCGCGGCGTCCAACCTCGACACACGCGCCCAACTGGTGACGAAGGAGACCGTCGAGAAAGTCGGCAAGCGCTTCGAGAACTGAGGCCGCTCGGAACGTCTGAAATCATTGCGGGAGGGCGCAAGCTCTCCCGCAATGCGGCAGCAGGGAAATCGACCAGAAGAGACCATGGCGCTTACCGCGACCACATCACTCGGCCGTGCGCCGTCCCAGATTGTCGGCGGCTGGGAGGTGGGGCTCGTTGCCTTGCTTTTGCTGCTCTATCTCGGCGGCGCTCTCGTCAATCCCGCGTTCTTCGGGTCAACAGGGGCGTTTCACTCGCTGCTCCGCGACACCTCGCGGGTTGCCATCATCGCGGTCGGTGTGACCTTCGTCATCGTCAATAAGGACCTCGATCTTTCGGTCGGTTCAACTTACGGCCTAGTCGCCGTCGTCTTCGCCAGGCTGTTCGCGCCGAGTTTTCTTGACCTCGGCATCGTCCCCTCGGTGATCCTCTGCGTGCTTCTCGGTGTGTTGATCGGTCTCGTCAATGGCGTGCTCGTCACCATCCTGAAAGTGCCTGCATTCATCGCCACGCTTACGATACTTTTCATCGGCCGTGGCTTCGTGCTGGCGCTCACTCACGGCCAGGCGATCTACTATCCTGCCAAGGCGACCGGCTATCCGCTTTTTTTTCACCTCGGCGAGACTAACCTCCTCGGCTTCAACAATCAGATTGTGATCTTCGTCGTTGTCGCCGTGATCGGCGCCTATGTGCTCGCCAAGACGCGCTGGGGATACGAGACCTTCGCCACCGGCGGCAACGAGCAGGCGGCGTCCTATGCCGGCATCCCGACCAACTGGGTGCGCATCCGAGCCTACCTGATCTCCTCGCTCTGCGCCGCGCTAGCCGGCCTGATGTCAGCTGCCCAGGACAAGGGCGTGACGCCCCTCTACGGCGTCAGTGGTGAACTGATCGTCATTGCCGCCGTGATCATCGGCGGCGCCTCGATCCTCGGCGGCCGCGGCCGGGTCGCCGGATCCTGCCTTGGCGCCCTGCTGGTAGTGCTGCTCGACAAGGTGTTGCGCGAGGGTTGGCCGATCACGCGCACCATCAAGATCGGCGACGAGGAGATCACGGTCAACGCCGTCTTCTCGCTGCCGGTCGGCGCGGTGCCGGTGTTCCTCGGTCTGCTGCTCGTCGTCGCGGTGCTCATCGAGCCCTATCTCATCCGCCGCCAGGTGGCAGGGCGCCTCTGGGCCTGGCTCCGCGGCCGGCCGCCGCCACCGGCCTACGAGATCGGCGGCATCGCGATCGAGGGAGTGCAGACCAAGGGGGCAATGGCGACCGACATGGCGCTGTCGGCCACCGGGTTCGGCAAGTTCCTCGCCCGGCGCGACGCGCTCGCCATCATCCTGACCGTGCTCCTGTGGTTGACCGGCCTCGCGCTCCGGCCGGACTACTGGTGGAACCTGTCCAACAGCTTCGCGATCCTGCTCAACTACACCGAGCTTGCGCTGATCACCATCGGGCTCACCTACGTCATCGCCGCCGGCGATATCGATCTCTCCGTCGGCGCGGTGCTCGCCCTCGCCGGCAGCACCGCCGCCTATTTTCTCAAAGTTCTCGGCGCCGACCCCGTGACCGCCGTGGCGATGGGCCTGCTCGCGGGCATGTGCGCCGGCCTCGTCAACGCGATCGTCACCGTCGGCTTCAAGCTGCCGGCCTTCATCGCCACGCTCGGCATGTTCTACATCGCCCGCGGCCTCGCCGCTTGGTTCGTCGCCGGGCAGCAGCTCACCGGCTGGCCCGAGGGCTACAACCTGCTTGGCCGCAAGGTGAACGACATCCTGCTGCACTACCGCATCTCGCTGCCGGACGGGCCGCTGCGCTCGATCGCCGAGGTGGTGAGCGTCCAGACCATCTGGATGCTGTTCGTCGCCGTCATTGCCGGCGTCGTGCTTGCCTATATGCCATTCGGGCAGAAGGTCTATGCGACCGGCGGCAACATTCGCGCCGCCGCCTATGCCGGGATCAACACCAACCGGGTGCGGTTCCTCGCGCTTATGCTGGCGGCGCTCTGCGCGACAATGGCCGGGATCATCAACGTCGCCTACTTCCGCAGCTTCAACCCGGTGGCCGGCCAGTTCCGCGAGCTCGACGCCATCGCTTCGGTGATCATCGGCGGCGGTTCGATCTTCGGCGGCTACGGCACCGTGATCGGGGCGCTCGCCGGGGCGGCGGTGATCACCCTGATCCGGGCGCTGCTGCAGCTCAACGTCCAGGGCTTCACCATGCCGCAGCACTGGATCAACGTCTTCATCGGCGGCATCCTGATCGTGGCGGTGCTGATCGACATCTGGGTGCGCCAGGCCAACATCTTCGGCCGCCTGCGGGCGCGCCTCGCACGGCGCACAAGAACGGCGGAGACCACCCATGCGTGACCCGACCACACCTGCACCGATCGTAGAAATGCGGGGCATCGAAAAAGCCTTCGGTGCGGTGCAGGCGCTCCGCAACGTCGACCTCGTGCTCTATCCCGGCGAGATCCTGGGCCTCGTCGGCGACAACTCGGCCGGCAAATCGACGCTGATGAAGATCCTGACCGGCGCCTACCAGCGCGACGCCGGCGAGGTCTGCGTCGCCGGGCAGCCGGTGCACTTCAAGAGCCCGCACGAAAGCCGCGACGCCGGCATCGAGATGATCTACCAGGATTTCGCTCTTTGCGGGAATATGGATGTCGGTCAGAACATCTTTCTTGGCCGTTGGCCGCGCAGGGGCCTTTTCGTCAATCGGCGGAAAATGTACGCGGAAGCCGACAGCGTGCTGAAGCGGCTCAAGGTCGACGTGAACTCCGTTTATCAAAAGGTCGAGAGCCTGTCGGGCGGCCGCCAGCAATCTGTGGCGATTGCCCGCGCAATCTCCTTCCAGCCGCGCGTGGTGATCCTCGACGAGCCGACCGCCAATCTCTCGGTGATGGCGACCGAGCGGCTGCTCGAGACCATGCTGGAACTGAAAAAGCAGGGCGTTGCCCAGATCATCATCTCCCACCGCCTCGTTGACATCTTCGCTGTGGGCGACCGCGTGATGGTGCTGAAACGCGGCGAGAACGTCGGCGATCGCTACATCAAAAACACCGACGAGCATGAGGTCCTCGAGATCATCGTCTCCGGCACGCGAGAGCACGCACTTACGGCCGATGAGGCGAGGCTTTGACCGATCAGGTTCACTTTTCTCCAGGGGTGGCTGTCAAACAGCCCTTTCATTGCGGACGTGCTTAAGGATTGGCGGTGAAACTTGCCGCGCCGAAAGACCGAAACTTGAAACAAGCTGTCAGGCCGCCATCGAGCGATCCGACCGAAACAAAAAAACCCGCCTCAGCGGGCGGGTCGTCGGATCAACATTATGCTTAAATTCCTAGCATAACTGCCGTCACCTGTCAAGCCGAAACTATCCACAGTTGCAGGGCAATCGCTTCACACCTGCGCTGCCTCCCATTGTCCTGCCGCTCAAGCGGCTTCGCCGCGCTGTCTCGCCCGTTGACGCTTCCTGCGCGGGCCGCTGATTTCCCATCTTTTGTGAAACCACATCCACTGGCCGGGATCCTCGCGCACCCAGCGCTCGACCACGTCGTTGAGCAGCTGGGTGGTGCCGTGGACGTCGACACTGCCGCCGGCGGTGCGCGGCAAGGTCAGTTTGTCCTCGATCTCGAGCCGGAAGCGGTTGCCCGGCAAGCGCACGCAGCGCGCCGGATAGACATCGCAATCATAGTGCCGCGCCAGGGTGCCCAGAACCCGGTTGCTCTCGCATGGGCGGCCGAAGAATGTCGTTTCGAGCCCGCTCGAGAATTTCTGGTCGACGAGCACGCCGATATTGCCGCCTTTCTCCAGAATGGCCGCCAGCGCGAATGAAGCACCGGTCGAGGAGGGCAGAAGCGAGCCCATGGTCGAGCGGCGCGTCGAGAGGATGTAGTCGGCAAGGTAAGGGTTGTTGGGCGGACGAAACAGCGCCGTGATGTTCATGCCGAAAGTGGCTGCCGCCACCGGAAGCAGTTCGAAGTTGCCAAGATGCCCGGTGAAGATGATATGCGGTTTTTGCTCGCCGGCGATCTCGACGAAATGATCGACGCCGCGGACCTCGACGCGGCCCGGTTTCGTCGCGGCGGGATCGTAGTCGAACAGGGCGTCGAGAAAAATGTATTCCGCGGCGAGTCGGGCCATGTTGCCCCACATGTCGGACGCGATGGCCTGGATCTCGCTGTCGCTCTTTTCCGGGTAGGCGTTGCGCAGATTGGCGATGGCGACGTTGTGGCGTCCCACCCACGGACCAATGCGGCGGGCGGAGCGGTCGGCGAAATTTAGCGCGCTGTCGACTGGCAGCAGACGCAGCACCCAGATCATCGTCATCGCAAGGCGCGCAAGCAGCCAGTAGTTGAACTGGCGCAGCCGTCTGCCGTGGCGGAACGCCAAGTCCCGGCGGAGCTTCTTGAAGGCGTTGCCGACCATTCCTAGCCCATGATGTTTTTAGACAGCAACATCACGGTCAGCCGACGCGCAGGATGATCTTGCCGAACACGTCACGGCCTTCCATGCGCTTCAGCGCGGCCTCGATGTCGCCGAAGCCGACTTCGGTGTCGATAACCGGAGAAACCAGCCCTGCCGCCATTTTCTGCATGGCGTCTGCCATGTTTTCCATGCGGCAGCCGAAGGAGCCGAGCAGCTTCAGCTGCTGCTGGAACAATTGCATCAGATTGATCTGCGTCGACACGCCCGAAGTCGAGCCGCAGGTCACCAGGCGGCCGCCGCGTTTCAGGCACAGCATAGAGGCGGCAAAGGTGTCGGCGCCGACATGCTCAAAGACGACGTCGACGCCCTTCTTCTTCGTCAGCTTGCGCACGACGCCTTCGAAACGGTCCTCGCGATAGTTGATGACATGGTCGGCGCCAAGCGTGGTCGCCTTGTCGATCTTGTCGTTTGAGCCAACCGTGGTGATCACGGTGCAGCCCATTTTCTTCGCCAGCTGGATCGCGGCGGAGCCGATGCCGGAGCCGCCGGCATGGATGAGGATGATTTCGCCGGGCTGCAGCCTGGCATTGTCGAACAGCATGTGTTCGACCGTGCCGAAGGTGACGGGCGCGACGGCCGCGCCAATGTCCGTCACGCCGGGAGGGGCAGGGACCAGCAAGCGCGCCGGCAGGTTTATCTTCTCTTGCGCAAAGCCATCGAGATGGAAGCCGTGAACGCCCGAGACATGTTCGCAGAGATTGTCGCGGCCTTCGCGGCAGGCACGGCAAAGCCCGCAGGTGCGCGCACCGTAGATCGAGACCAGCTGCCCGGGTACAAGGCTGGAAACGCCGGGGCCGACCGCCTCGACCTCGCCGGAGGCTTCGGCGCCGACGACCAGCGGCAGCTTGCGCTTGGCGAAGGCCATGCCGCGCCAGCCCCAGACGTCGATGTGGTTGAGCGCCACGGCCTTGATGCGCAGCGTCACTTCGCCCAGCGCAGGCTGCGGCGGAGGCGGCAGGTCCACCGTTTCAAGGCGGCGGTCCTCGATAAGTTGCAATGCGCGCATTGAGCCTGTCGGTTCTGTTGAGCGGGAAAAAGGCCCGCTTAGACTGGTTCCCGCGCCATGACAAGGCAGGTATTCTGGCCGCCGAAGCCGAAGGAGTTCGACAGCACCGTGCCGACCTCGGCGTTGCGCTTCTGGTTCGGCACCACGTCGAGCACGATCGCCGGATCGGGATTGTCGTAATTGATGGTTGGCGGGATGACGCTTTCGCGCATGGTCATCAGCGAAAATGCGGCCTCGACGGCGCCGGCCGCCGACAACGTATGGCCGATCATCGACTTGTTCGACGAGATCGGCATCGAGCCGATCCGCTCGCCGAACACGGTCGACAGCGACAGGTGCTCCATCTTGTCGTTTTCCGGCGTCGAGGTGCCGTGAGCGTTGACATAATCGATCTCGTCTTCGCCCAGGCCGGCATCGGCGAGGGCGGCGCGAACCGCGGCGATCGCCGGCGAGCCGTCCGGCTTCGAGCGGGTGCGGTGGAAATCGTCGGCCTTTTCGCCGCAACCACGCAGGATGCCGAGGATGTTTGCACCACGGGCGAGTGCCGCCTCCAGCGATTCCAATACCAGCGCGCCAGAACCCTCAGCGAGGACAAAACCGTCGCGATCCTTGGAGAAGGGTTTTGACGCCTTTTCGGGGATGTCGTTATGGGTGGAGAGCGCGGAAAGCAGCGAGAAACGGATCAGCGCCTCCGCGGTCGCCGAACCGTCGGCGCCGATCGACAGCGCCCTGTCGCATTCGCCGCGGCGGATCGCCTCGACGCCGAGCTGGATCGAGGTGGCGCCCGAGGCGCAGGCCGTCGACAGCGTGATCGGCAGGCCGCGCGTCCCAAAGCGGTCGGCGAGCCGGTCGGCGATCGAACCGAACTGGGTGGTCTCGAAGACGTCGAGTTCCTTCAAGCCGCGCGCCACCCGAAGCAGCCGTTCGGCGCCGATGTCGTGCTTGTCGGAATTGTAGAGCGAAAAGCGCTCGCTCCAGTCGAGTTCGACCGGCGGCGAGGCGAGGAAAAGCGGCCCGCCGAAAGCGCCCGAATTAAGGCCGGCTTCGGCCACGGCTTCCTGCGCGGCGATCTCGGCGAGATCGTAGGTAAGAACGCTGGCGCCCTTGGAGCTCGACGGCAGGAAATCGACCATGCCGGAGATGCGGGTGTTCAGATGGTCGACCGGAAAGCGAGTGATCGGATGGATGCCGGACTTGCCCGCGGTGAGCGCTGCCCAATTGTCGGCCTTGCCGACGCCCAGCGACGTCACCACGCCGATGCCGGTGACGGCGACGATCGGCCTGCCCATGTGGTCGTTCAGATTGGCCATATTTTTATCCCTGACACCCTCTAGGCGACGTTGACCAACGCCATGCCCTCGAATTGGTGATAGCCGATCGCCGTTGCAAGGACGGTCCTGGGAACGCCGTTGAACGGCTTCTCTGTGGCGGGGTCAAAAGCCGGGTAGGCGGCCTTGCGTTCGACAGCAAGTGCCGCCAGCGCCACGGCGAAGGGAAACTGCGCTTCCTTCATGTGGCCGGTCAGCGTCGAAAAGCCGCGTGCGGCAATCGCCGGATTGGCGTCGAGCGCCGATTTCTCGGCGGCAGTAGCGGTATGGGCACCCGATGCGCCCGAAATCGTCAGCAACTCGCCGTTCGGCAATGCCGCCTGCCTGAGCAGCGCGGCAATCTCGCCATCGAGTTCGCCCTGCCGGCGTTTCGCGCGTCCGGATATGACCGGGCCGAGTTCGGCATAGATCTTTCGCCCGCGGCTGATCGCATGTTCGCGCTGTTCCAGGACGAGAAATGCGCCGCCAGATCCAGTCACCACGCCACCGCCGTCCAGGCCCTGTCTCTGCCAGACCGGCCTCCAGGGGCCGCGATGCAGGTAGCCGGCCAGTTCATAGCCAAGCAGCATGTCGGAATGTTCGGTCTGGAAGGCGCCGCCGACCAGGATATGCGTCGACTGGCCGGAGCGGATGCGCGCGGCGGCCGTCTCAACGGCGGCGACGCCGGCGCCTTCCTCGCCCATGAAGGTGCGCGACGAGCCGGTCACCTTGTGGACGATCGAGATGTTGCCGGCGAGCAGGTTGGAAAGCTGCGCCAGAAAAAGCGTCGGCCGCAATTCGGTGGTCAGCTTCTCGTTGAGCAGCACGTCGCGATCGTTGCGGCTTTCGGACGCGGCGAGAATGTCGGCGTCGACCGCCTCGTCGCGCTCGCCGCCGCCGGCAGCCACCACCATGTCCATGGTCGTGCAGAGTTCGTCATTGCCCTTGATGCCGGCATCGTCGAGCGCCATGCCGGCGGCGTAGGTGCCGAGCCGCTGCCAGGTTTCCATCTGCCGCTGGTCGCCGCGCTTGGCGATCTGCAGGTTCCAGTCGATCTCCGGCAGCGGGTGCACGGTATAGGGCGAGAAGCGCGATGCTTCGAGCACGGGTTCCCGGCCGGGCTGGGCGAGTTTGCGCCAATGCGCATCCGGACCTTCGCCCAGCGAAGAGACAAGGCCGATGCCTGATATGACGACGTGATGGGAGCTCATGGCGGCCGTTGTGGGTCAGGCTTGAAGGCGCAACAAGATCGCGGGCTGAAGCATTTCAGGCGTTCTTGGCCGCGACCAGAGCGTCGATTTTGGCGCACAGGTTCTTCATGACGAAGTAATCGTCGGTCGAGGCCTTGCCGTCATTGACCTCTTGCGTCCACTTTTCCAACGGCACCTTGATGCCGAATTCCTTGTCGATGGCAAAGACGATGTCGAGGAAGTCGAGGCTGTCGATGCCGAGATCGTCGATAGTGTGGCTTTCAGGGGTGATCGTGTCGATATCGATCTCACTGGTGTCGGCGATGATCTTGGCGACTTTGTCGAACGTGGTGGACAAGGGCTTTTCCTTCGGTTGCGGGCGGAATCTGTCCGCATGTGTTTGCGCGCTGTCTAATCGGTTTTTCCGGGCAGGAAAAGGCCTGATACGCCGGGCGCAGATGGGGTGGCTGTTCTGCCAGGGCAATAGGGGTTGCCGGAACCTCCCGGCGATATGCCGCAACCATCCCATCTCTCCTCATTGCGTGAAGGTGCTCCGGGCCTTGGCGAAACATCGCGACATGGCGCAGCGGACAGCCACCGTCTGGCGGAAATCGACGGGGAGGGGGATGACCAGCCATCTTGAGCGCAGCCACAGCATCGTGCTTTCGATGCTTCTCCCGTCTAGCGAACGCGAACGTCCGTTCGGGCAGCGAGCGGCGCGACCGAATTTGCCACAGCTACACACCTTGCCGATATCGATTCTGGCCGCGAGGCGCAGTAATCATTAACGTGGGAGAAGTAGTGAGATATTGACACGAGGTGCGAAAAAGCAACGCCAATACAGCTGATTAGTTACGACGTAGGTACTCTCGCAGATATGGTATTGGCCGTCCGGGGATTCCTGTACACGGTCCCGTGGGATGATGAAATTATGCGGCAGGTAAGTGTAACCACCGTCTATCCTGGACCGCACCGAAGACCGAGGTATGGCGCGGCAATCAGAACCACCGCAACACTTGAATTTCGTCTGTGGGTCAACCTTGTCTTCGTACCAATCGTGGGCGTTAGCGGCTGTCGCGGTGGCGATACACATTGCCGTGAAGATTAATCTTCGCATGGCATTCCTCAAGTATTTGGCAGCCGCTGCTCGTTCGAGCGTCTATGTATATTAGCGTTCCATTAAAAATACCATTGGCCTCCGACTGACTAACGCAGCTCCAGCAAGCGACGCTCGCAACTGAAAGACCGCAACGGGTCACGGCTTCCCCTTCAACTTTCTCCGAATAAGTGCCAGAGAAGGTCGGAACCGGTATTCCGCTTAGGGTACCAGCGCTAGATTTTCACCACTAGCGAACGCTTCAACCGTCTCCAGCGCAGATTAGAAGGTGACGCGGCCGAGCACGCGCAGGCCGTCGCCTTGCAGCTCGACGATCACGGCTTCGCCTTCGCGCGGCGAGATTCCGGTGAGCGCCATGATGTTCTCCAGATGGGTGACCATGACCACATTGTCGGAACCGGAATAGCCGCGGATCTCGTTCATGATCGCCTCGAGCTGGGCGGCTTTCTCGCTCGCGTCTGTCTTCAGCAGGTCAAGCGGCGCGAACGGTTCGGGTTCCGCCCTGAAAGCGATGCGGGCCGTGTCGAGGCAACGGCAATAGCGGCTGGACAGCATGCGCTCGATGGGCGCGGCGCGCGCGGCGAACAGCGCGCCGATCTTGCGCGCCTGCTGCTTGCCGCGCACCGAGAGGTTGACCTGGGTCGCGCATTTCTCGATGTCGAAATTCGCCGGATCGGTGGTGCCGGTGACCATGGCATGGCGAAGCAGCACCACATGTCCACCGTCGCGCAACAGCGCCCAGCCGGCTTCAGTCGCATGGGCCGACGCGGGAGTGACGAGCAGCAATAGCGCCAGCATAAATCGAAGCATCAGACGTCCTTTTTCGGTCACCGGAGGTGAGTCCGGTGACCGCCTATAGGGACGGCAAAGCCGGCTGAAAAACAAGGCACGACCAATCCCGGCTGTTTGCGAGAACAGACCGCTTCGTAAGACGGAGCGATTGCGCTGCAATCCCGGCTCGCCTATCAGGAGAAAAATGTCTCCACTCATCGAAACCGTCCTTTTTGTCTTCGGCCTTGTCGCGCTCGGCTATCTGGCCGGGCTCACTGGCTATCTGAAGGCCGAGGCGGGCGAGGCCATCGCCGAATTCGCCGTCGGGGTGGCGATGCCGCTGCTTCTGTTCCGCACCATGGTCAACGCCGATTTCCATGGCACCGCGCCCTGGTTGTTCTGGGGAGCCTATTTCGCGGCTGCCGCAGTCACGTGGACCGCAGGCCACCTGGTCATCACGCGGGTGTTCGGGCGCGACGCGCGTGCCGGGGTCGTTGGCGGCGTGTCGTCGGCTTTTTCCAATCTCGTCCTGCTCGGCATCCCGTTCGTCCTCGGCACTTTCGGGCCAAATGGATTCGAAGTGCTGTCGCTGCTGATTTCCGTGCATCTGCCGACGATGATCATGGCGTCGATCATCCTGTTTGAAATCTTTGGCCGCGGGGACGAGCACGTGCATCCGCTGCGCATCGTCCGGCGTTTCTTTCGAAAGCTTTTCTCCAATCCGCTGATCGTCGGCATCCTGGCCGGATGGGTATGGCGTATCACCGGCCTGCCACTGCCGGCGCTGGCCGTGCGGCTGGTCGATGCGTTGGCCAACATCGCCGGACCGGTCGCGCTGTTTGCCATGGGGCTTGGCTTGTGCCGTTTCGGCATCTCCGGCAACGTGCGGCCGGCGCTGGCGCTGTCGGCGCTGAAGCTGTTGCTGATGCCGGCCGTTGCACTCGGCCTGGTCTGGCTGTTTGGCCTGCCGCCGCTGTCGGCGAAGGTGGCGGTCGTGGCGGCCGCGCTGCCATCCGGGGTCAATTCCTATCTGATTGCGACGCAGTTCAACACCGGCCAGGCACTGGCATCGAACCAGATGACCATCGCTACCGCGTGTGCGGTCGTCACCACAGCGTTCTGGCTGACGGTGGTGGTCCACGTGTTTGGATAGCAGCGTGTTTGGATAGCAATTCGGGCGCAACTTGGCCTCGCCTTGAGCTGGCCCAAACCCTATATGCCATCTTGCGATTGATTGCGGAGCTTGCCCTAGGTAAAGAGCAGTGGCTCCAGGCGTGCCGGCATCGATGCCATTGCGCACGCCCACCAAAGAAATCCAGATAGCGGCCCGTCAGCGCGCCGAACGGAGGCTAGACCATGCTTCAGAAAACCAGCCATTTCATGCGCCAGGCCAATCTCATCAATGGCGAGTGGGTGCAGGCCGACAGCGGCCAGACGGTCGACGTCAACAATCCGGCCACCGGCCTCAAGATCGGCACCGTGCCGAAGTCGGGCAAGGTCGAGACGCGCCGCGCCATCGAAGCTGCCGACGCCGCCTTCCAGACATGGCGAAAGACCACCGCGCTCGAGCGTTCGAAGCTGTTGCGCAAGCTGCATGATGCCATGATGGACAACCAGGACGTGCTGGCCGAGCTGCTGACCATCGAGCAGGGCAAGTCGCTGTTCGAATCGAAGGGCGAGATCGGTTCGGCGGCGTCTTACATATTGTGGTTCGCCGAGGAAGGCCGCCGCACCTATGGCGATGTCGTGCCATCGCCCTGGGCTGACCGCCGCATCCTGGTGACCAAGGAGCCGGTCGGCGTCATCGCCGCCATCACGCCGTGGAATTTCCCGTCCTCGATGCTGGCCCGCAAACTCGGCCCAGCACTTGCCGCCGGTTGCACCGCGGTGGTCAAACCTGCGTCGCAGACGCCTTATTCCGGCCTCGCCTGGGGCGCGCTCGCGGAGGAAGTCGGCTTCCCCAAAGGCGTCATCAACATCCTGACCGGCGCCGCCGGTGAGATCGGCGACGAGATCTGCGCCAACCCGCTGGTCAAGAAGATCACCTTCACCGGCTCGACCGAAGTCGGCAAGATCCTGATCCAGAAGTCGTCCGTCACCGTCAAGAAGGTGTCGATGGAGCTCGGCGGCAACGCGCCGTTCCTCGTCTTCGACGACGCCGACATCGAGCGTGCCGTCGCCGGCGCGATCACCGCCAAATACCGCAATTCCGGCCAGACCTGCGTCTGCACCAATCGCTTCCTGGTCCAGGCTGGTGTCTACGACAAGTTCGTCGAAAAGCTCGTCGCCGCCAGCAACGGGCTGAAGGTCGGTTCCGGCCTCGATGACGGCGTGCAGCAGGGGCCGCTGATCGACGAGAAGGCGGTGGAAAAGGTCGAGGAGCTGATCGCCGACGCCACCGCCAAGGGCGGCAAGGTCATCGCCGGCGGCAAGCGCCATGCGCTGGGCGGTTCGTTCTTCCAGCCGACGGTGATCGCCGATGCGACGCCGACGATGCGTTTTATGAAGGAAGAGATCTTTGGCCCGGTAGCACCAGTGTTCAAGTTCGAAACCGAAGAGGAGGCGATCGCACTCGCTAACGATACCGAGTTCGGCCTCGCTTGCTATTTCTACACCGGCGATCTCGGCCGCGCCTTCCGGGTCATGGAAGGGCTGAAATACGGCATGGTCGGCGTCAATGAAGGCCTCATCACCACGCCTGAGGCGCCGTTCGGCGGCGTCAAGGAATCGGGCCTCGGCAAGGAAGGCGGACATCAGGGCATCGAGGACTATCTCGACACCAAATATGTCTGCATCGGCGGCCTCGGCCTCTGATTGGGCAGGGTCTGTTGACTGCCAATGGACCCAAGCCGGCCCGAAAGGCCAGGCGGGGATCGATCAACCAACTGGCGTTTCGGGCATGACGATGAAGGACGGCGAGGTTTTCGGCACGACGCAAGCGGGCGAAGCCATCCGCCGCTTCAGCATCCGCGGCGGCGGTCTCACCGCCAATATAATCGGGCTGGGCGCCATCATCCAGGATCTGCGCCTGGCCGGCCACGATGCGCCGCTGGTGCTCGGCTATGACAGTTTTGAGCCCTATGAAACGGATACGGCCTTCTTCGGCGCCGTCGTCGGACGCTATGCCAACCGCATTGGCGATGGCCGCTTCACCATCGCCGGCCAGCGCTACCAGACCGAGCGCAACTTCCTCGACAAGCACACACTGCATGGCGGCTCGCAAGGTTTTTCGCACCGGCCATGGGAGGTTTCGCTGCATGGCAGGGATTTTGTCACGCTGACGCTGCATGATCCCGACGGCACCATGGGCTTTCCCGGCGCGCTCGATGTGACCTGCACCTACAGGTTGAAGATCCCAGGCACGCTCAGCGTCGAGCTGACCGCCACCTGCGAAGAGCCGACGCTGTGCAACCTCACCCAGCATTCCTATTTCAACCTGGACGACGGCGGCGCCGGCGATGTCCTCGATCACCGGCTGATGCTGAACGCCGGCGCCTATCTTCCGGTCGATGGCGACCTGATCCCGACCGGCGTCGTGATGCCGGTCGACGGCACGCCGTTCGATTTCCGCCAGGCGCGGCCGCTGCGCATGGAGAGCGAGGGCAAGCAGCTCCCCTACGACCAGAATTTCTGCCTTGCCTCGACGCGCGGGGCGCTCAAGCTGGCATCATGGGCGCAAGGCGCGAATTCCGGCGTCGAGATGGAGCTGTGGACCACGGAACCGGGCGTCCAGCTCTATACCGGCCAGTATCTGGCGCCAGCTTCGCCAGGGCTCGGGGCGGTTCATTACAAGGCTTATTCGGGCTTCTGCCTGGAGCCGCAGGTCTGGCCGGATGCGCCGAACCGGCCGTACTTCCCGCAGGCGACGCTATGGCCGGGCCAGATCTACCATCATGTGACGGAATACCGGTTCCGACTGCCCGGCGCCTGACGCACGGAGGCCGGTGCCGGCCTTTTGCTGTGCTGACCTTCGGTCCGGAAAGGATCATGCGCAAAGTTCAAAGAGCGTCTCTTGCGCTTCCATTAGACGCGCGACGCTCTCGGATCGGAACCCAATCCACGCTCGCGGAAAAGGGCTGTCGGCGCTGACGGGATTGGCGTAAGCTACGGCCTTTGGGGTGCATCCATGCACCGTATCACCACCCTAGCTATTGTCGCGCTCGCGGCCGCCGCGCTCAGCTGTCCTGCGCGGGCGGAGGTGCTGATCGGGGTCGCAGGCCCGATGACTGGAAAGCTTGAGTGGACTGGCACGCAATTGAAGCGCGGCGCAGAGGTGGCTGTGGCTGACATCAATGCAGCGGGCGGCGTTCTAGGCCAACAGGTGCGGCTCATCACGGTCGACGACTTCTGCGATCCCGGGCAAGCGGTGGCTGCTGCCCAAAAGCTGGTGGCTGACGGTGTAGTGTTCGTCGTCGGGCACTACTGCTCTGGTGCCTCGATCCCGGCTTCGAAGGTGTACGAGGCGGCGGGAATTCTGCAGATTTCGCCATCCTCGACCAATCCGATGTTGACCGAACAAGGTCGCGCCAACGTTTTCCGCGTCTGCAGTCGCGACGATGCGCAGGGTTTCGAGGCCGGCAACTACTTGGCCGATCATTGGAGCGACAAGAAGATCGCGATCCTCCACGACAACACGACCTATGGGAAGGGTCTCGCCGATGAGACAAGAAAGCAGTTGAACAAGCGGGACGTGACCGAAGCAATCTATGAGGGATACGCTCCCGGGAAAGACGACTACTCGGCCGAGATCAGTAGGCTACAGGGGGCGGATATCGCCGTGCTCTATATGGGAGGATATCATACCGAGGCTGCGCTTATGATCCGTGCGGCGCGCGACCGGGGCTACTCGCTTCAGCTGATCTCGGGCGACGATACGGCGACTGAGGCGTTTGGGCTCATTGCCGGCCCTGCCGCCGAGGGCACGCTCTTCACCTTTGTCCCCGACCCACGTCGAAACGCCGAAGCGGCCAAAGTCGTCGAACGATTCCGTGCCGAGAACTTCGAACCCGATTCCTGGACGCTGCATAGTTACGGTGCCGCCCAGACTTGGGCGCAGGCGGTCGAGAAGGCAGGCTCACTAGAACTCCAAGCCGTGATTGCATCACTGCGCGGCAATCAATTTGACACTGTGTTGGGCCGTATGGACTTTGATAATAAGGGCGACCTCACTGTTCAGAGTTGGGTATGGTATGTCTGGAAGGGTGGCGAATACGTGCCGTTGGAGTAATGGACCACCGATCCGGCGAATCGCCTTGAGCCAATCTGTGCAGACCCTATTGGCCGCGCCAGCTGAATCAATGCGTCGCCGCGATGCTTAAGCGTCTCGGCATACGCGGCCGTCTGTTGCTCGCTTTTTTCGGTATCAGCACCTTCGCGGTGCTCGCGACAACAGCCGCTCTTTATGCCTTCCTCGAGGTGGGGGAGGTCGTCGACCACATCACCAAGGAGCGTGTGCCGTCGGCGCTCGCGTCCCTCCAGCTGTCGCGCCAGGCCGAGCGGGTCGCCGCCACTGCGCCCGCCGTACTTGCTTCGACCAGCAAGGCTCAGCATAACGAGGTCTCGACTGCGATCGCGGCAGAGATGACGCGCCTCGAGGAACTGCTTGCCGCTCTCAAAGGCGCCAAGCCGCGCACGGCGGTAGTGGCTGAGATCGAGGCTGCGGTGCTTGGTCTGCGGCGCAATCTCAACGCCCTCGACGACCTTGTCGCCGCCCGCCTCACCGTGGTGGCGCGCAAAGAGGAACTGTTACGTCGCCTGTCGGCTACGACAAATGCCAGCCAGCGCCTTGTGGCGCCCGGCATGCTCGTGATGAATTCCAAACTCCAGCAATGGCGGGCGGTCACGGCCGACACGCCGCTCGCGTCCGATCGAGGCGCGGAGGCGACGGCCGACCTGGTCCAATCGATAGCGGCCTACATCCCGCAGCAGAAGGCGCAGCAGGAGATCTCGGCGGTCAATGACGCGCTGGTCGACACGGCGGACGCGCCGACGCCAGGCGATCTGGCGTTGATCCTGTTTCCGCTGCGCCGGTCACTCGCCGTTCTGGACACGATTTCCAACGAGATCGACGATAGGCTGCGAACCCGTTTCCAGCAGCGGGTCATCGAGTTCAAGGCACTGATCGACGGCGGAAACAGCATCCCGAAGACGCGGCAGGACGAGTTCGCCGTCCTTGCGCAGGGCGAAGAGCTTCTGGCCGAAAACAATCAGCTGTCGCGCAGTCTTACCGCTGCCGTCGATCGCCTGGTCGCCGCGGCAGACCGCGAGATCGCAGCGTCCGGTCTCGAAGCCGCGGTCGTCCAGCGCTACGGGACCGGAGTTGTCCTTGGCTCCGCCGTTCTCAGCCTCTTGAGTTCCGTTCTGTTTGTGTGGCTCTATGTCGACCGTAGCCTCGTCGCCCGCCTGGGAGGGTTGAGCCAAAGCATGCTCGCGATCGCCGGCGGCGATCTTCGTGCGCCATTGCCTGCTGCGGGCCATGACGAAATCGGCCGCATGGCCGAGGCGCTCAGGCTCTTCCGGGACACCGCAGTCGAGGTGGAGGAGAAGAACCTTCGCGAGGTCGCCGAAGCGCGTCAGCGGCTCATCGATGCCATCGAAAGCATCTCCGAGGGATTCGCTCTCTACGACGCGGAGGACCGGCTCGTCCTTAGCAATAGCCGCTACCGCGAACTGCTCTACAGCGACCTTGCGATCGAACTGACGCCCGGCACGGCCTTCGAGCACATCATTCGCCGATCCGCTGAGCGCGGCTATATCAGGGATGCTGAGGGACGGTTAGAGGAATGGGTCGCCGAGCGCCTCTCCCGGCACCGCAACCCTGGCGAACCGTGGTTGCAGCGGCGAGGCGACGGGCGATGGATTATGATTGGCGAGCGGCGGATCACCGGCGGCGGCACAGTCGCGGTCTACTCGGACATCACCGAGCTGAAGCAACGGGAGGAGAACCTCGCCGAGAAATCCGCGGCTCTCGAGGTTCTTTCCAGCAAGCTGGCGAAGTACCTGGCGCCGCAGGTTTACAATTCGATCTTCACTGGCCGTCAGGACGTCAGGATCGCCAGCCAGCGGAAGAAGCTGACGATATGCTTCTCGGATATCGCCGGCTTTACCGAGACCACTGACAAAATGGAGTCCGAAGTTCTCACCCAGCTCCTCAATCACTATCTGACGGAAATGTCGAAAATTGCTTCGGATCACGGCGCGACGATCGACAAGTATGTCGGCGACGCGATCCTGATGTTTTTCGGCGATCCGGAGACTCGCGGCGTCAAGGAGGACGCGTTCGCCTGCGTGCAGATGGCTCTCGCCATGCAGAAGCGGATGAGCGAACTTGCCGAAATCTGGCGTGACATTGGAATTGAAACACCGCTGCGCTGCCGCATCGGCATCCACACCGACTACTGCACTGTCGGCAACTTCGGCAGCGAGGACCGGATGGATTACACGATAATTGGCGGCGCTGTGAATCTCGCCTCACGTCTCGAGCAGGAGGCGCAGCCAGGGACCGTGCTCATTTCTTATGAGACGTTTGCGCAAGTGAAGGACATGATCGACTGCGACGAACTGGGGCACATCCACGTCAAGGGGATCGCCTATCCGGTCGCCAGCTATCGCGTCATCGATCTGAAGGCCAATCTTGTCGCTGCCCATCGCGCCGTTCGAACCGAACTGCCGCATCTCAGACTAGAAGCTGAGCCCGAGCTGATGTCTGCTGAGGAGCGTGACCAAGCCGCCACTGCGCTTCGAGAGGTGCTCGATCAACTTTGTCACAAGCCTAGGTAGGAGGGATCGTCGCCTCCTACAGCGCTCACCTCATCGACCAACCACAGCTAGGCGTGCGCGTCGGCCAGCGTCTCCTTTGGGATCGAGACTCGACCTTCCCGACGGTGGCAAGGTCCGGAATTGTGATGGGTTTCGGATGCTGGCCGGGCATCGGCTCAGATCAGATCGCGATGGAGCGTTCTACGTCTCAATCGGGTGCTTTGCGACACCAACTGGCAGCAAGGTCAGCGCTTAGCGCGGCCGTGCTCGGCATTGGCGAGCTGCTGACGGGAAAGAGCGCCAGCGCCGGCTCTGTGGACACGACCCCATTCGGAAACACGCAGGACGGCAAAGCCGTCGATCTCTACACGCTCACCAACGACAGCCGGTATCATCGCGGCGATAATGTTTCCGACCGTTGGGGGAAGCTCGACAACATCGTGCTCGGCTTCAAGGAACTCGCCGACTACGAATCCATAAATCCCTATAGCGGGCGATGCCCTCAGCGACATCGGACCGGTGCGCGCGGAAATGGCCGGAGGTCCGCTCATGGCAGCGCGATACAGACGTTCCTGTTTCTGATATCCATTGAGGCTGTGAAAAGTGCCCGTGCAATGACGTGGTTGGTGTGTGTTGATACTTCCTGCGCTTGATCAGCTCTGTTAGGCGTCGGAAGGATTTTATCGGAGCGCAACGGCATGCCGACGGCCTTCTTTATCACTCACCCGGAAGTTTCAGTTGATCCCGCCACGCCAGTTCCAGCTTGGCGGCTTTCGGACCGCGGCGTCACCCGGATGAGGGCTTTCGCGGGCTGTGCGGTGCTGTCCGGCCTGACGTCCATCTGGTCGAGTTCCGAGGCCAAGGCTATTGAAGCGGCTGGCCTGCTGGCGGCGGGATTTGGTTTGCCCGTCCAAGTGGATGCGCACCTTGGCGAGAACGACCGCTCCGCGACCGGTTTCCTTCCACCCGTCGATTTCGAACGAGTTGCCGACGCCTTCTTCGCCAATCCACATGAGAGCGTTTGCGGATGGGAGCGCGCGCTCGATGCCCAGGATCGCGTAGCGCGGGCCGTGTTTCGCATTCTTGCGACCCATCACGACGGCGACATTGCTTTCGTCTCGCATGGCGGCGTTGGCACGCTCCTGCTTTGCAAGCTGCTGAATGCGCCGGTTTCACGCAGTCGGGATCAACCGTTCCAAGGTCATTTCTTCGCTTTCGACCTGCCAGGTTGCAAGATCATCCACGAATGGCAGCCCATCACCGAGCGTTAACCTCAACCTTTCCCTGCAGAATTGGGGCCTTTAATACAAAGAGCCAGGGAACGAATGGAAGCAGAAACAATGACGGAATTAACTGCGTGAATGGTGACGATAACGATCGGATGCTGTTTGCGACCGCGCTGGCGCGGCGCGGCGGCGAGCTCGGCCTGCAATATTTCCGACAACTGGAGACACTCACAATCGAGAGCAAGGGTCATCAGGACCTGGTCTCCGAGGCCGACCGGAATGTCGAGACGTTCATCCGCCGGGAGCTTGCGACACAGTATCCTGAAGACGGTGTTATCGGAGAGGAACACGCCGCACTCGCGGGCGGATCGGGTTACACATGGGTGATAGATCCAATCGACGGCACTGCCAACTTTCTGCGCGGCATCCCGGCCTGGACCGTCGTCATCGCCTGCGTCAAGGAGGGTGTGGCGGTCGTGTGCGTTATCCATGAACCCTCTACCGGCGAGACATTTTATGGACGCCGCGGCGGCGGAGCTTTCCTCAACGACCGGCCCATCAAGACAAGCCCGACGACGAGCCTGACGCAAGGCTCGGTTGGAACCGGCTTCTCCAATCGTCGTGAAGCGCGCACCGTCGCCAAACTGATCGATCTCCTGCTTCAGGAGGGCGGCGTGTTTTTCCGCAATGCATCTGGTGCGCTTATGCTTGCCTACGTCGCCTCGGGCAGGCTGCTCGCCTACGTCGAGGAGCATATGAACGCTTGGGACTGCCTCGCCGGGATGCTTCTGGTCGAAGAGGCCGGCGGATTGGTCGTCCCGCCCGACCCGAAAACGGTTCTCGAGGAAGGAACACTGGTCATCGCGGGCGGCAAGGGCGTGTTCGATAAGGTCCACGCGCTCTGCAAAGAGGCGTTCAGTCTGTGATCAGCACTGGTCCGCGTTTGGGAAAGCCGATGCTTAACGGCTGCCCCGCTCGAAACGCGGTATCGACATCCGGCGAGACCACGAAGACTTCGCCGAATTCCGTGGCAATTACGAACTCGAGGTGGCTGCCGACATAGGTCACTTTCTCAAGCGTGCCGGGCAAGGCGCCGGGCGCATTCGGCTCGCCAATCTCGAGGCGGCTCGGTCGCGCCGCCAGCGTGGCCGGCCCTGGTTTGCGGCCGCGAGCCGGCAGCTTCAGGACGGCCGGTCCCAGATGCACAATGGCGCTGTCGCCCTCGACCGACACGACCTCGCATTGGAACATGTTGGCTTCGCCGATGAAGTCGGCCACGAAAGCATTCGCGGGCTGCTCGTAGAGGTCGCGTGGCGTGCCGTCTTGGGCAATCACCGCATTGTTCATGACAATGATGCGATCAGAGACGGCGAGCGCTTCCTCCTGGTCGTGGGTGACATAGACGACCGTCAGGCCGAGTTTCTGCTGAATCTCGCGGATTTCCTCGCGCACGCGCCGGCGCAGCTTGGCATCCAGGTTCGACAAAGGCTCGTCGAAGAGGAGCACCTGCGGCTCCAGAACCAGCGCCCGCGCCACCGCGACACGCTGTTGCTGTCCGCCCGAAAGCTGGCTCGGCAGGCGGTCGCCGAAATTGGAGAGGCCGACAAGCTCAAGCCCGGCCCTGGCCCTCTCGGTCGTCTCCTTCCTGCCGAAGCCGGAAAAGCCCAGGCCGTATTCGACGTTCTGGGTCACGGTCATGTGCGGGAAAAGCGCGTAGGATTGAAACACCATGGAGACATCACGATCGGTAGCCGGCAACCGGGTGACGTCGGCGCCTCCGATCAGGATCTGGCCGCTCGTTACCACTTCCAGTCCGGCGATCATGCGCAAGGTGGTCGTCTTGCCGCAGCCCGACGGTCCAAGCAGGGTGACCAGCTTCCCGGCCTCGATGAACAGCGAGATGTCGTTGACGGCGGGCACCTTGCTCTTGCCGTAGATCTTGGTGACCTTCCTGAATTCGACCGAGGCGGCATTGCCGCGAATTTCGGCCATCATCCGCCTCCCGAGATCGCCGGCTGTGGACGCGCCACGACCGCCTGGCTGACATTGGTGCGCGACTGCGCCAGATCGCCGTCGAGACCGCGCCGGCCGACCATGCGGCGGCCAACGGCAAGCTGCATCAGGCCGATCACCGCCAGCATGACGCCGATCAGGACGGCGGAATAAGCGATGGCGACGCCATATTCGTTGTTCTCGACGCGGCCGACGATGTAGCTGGTCGACATGTCGTACTGGGCGCTGACTAGAAAGATAATGGCGCTGATGGCGGTCATGGCGCGAACGAAGGAATAGACCAGCGCGGCAAGGATGGCCGGCCGCAGCAGCGGCAGCACCACCTTGCGGAAAGTCTGCCAAGAGTTGGCTCCCAGAGTCAGGGACGATTCGTCGAGGCTGCGGTCGATCTGCGACATCGACGCCACACCGGCGCGGACCCCAACCGGCATGTTGCGGAAGATGAAGGAGAGCACCAGGATAATGCCGGTGCCGGTGAGCTCGATCGGCGGCACATTGAACGCAATCACGTAGGACACGCCGATCACGGTGCCGGGAATGGCGAAGGACAACATCGTCGCGAATTCGAAGGTGTCCTTGCCGGCAAAGTCCTGGCGGACCAGCAAATAGGCGGTCAAGAGTCCGATGGCCGCGGTTAGCGGCGCGGAGATGACAGCTATTTCCATGGTCGTCCAGAACGAACTCCAGGCCGAGCCGCGCCAGTGGATGCCGAACTCGTTCCAGCCGATGGAGAACGCCGTGACGTAGTGTTCAAAAGTCAGAGAGAAATCGACGCCCCACAGCTTGACGAAGCTGCCGTAGAAGATCGTCACATAAATCAGCAAGGTAAAAAGCGTCCAGACGGCGGCGACCGCGAAGACGACGTTGCGCAATTTTGCCGGCAGATGCGGGTGAACGCCGGCGTCGCCTTTGCCGGAGACGGTCGTGTAGGACTTCTTCCCAAGCCAGAATCGCTGGGCGTAGAACGCCCCGAGCGTGAAGAACAGGAGCACGAGCGCGAGGATCGCCGCCTGCGCCTGGTCGTATTGCGCACCGACGATGGCGAAGAAGATCTCGGTGGACAACACATCGAAATTGCCGCCGAGCACCAGCGGATTGCCGAAATCAGCCATGCTCTCGATAAAGCCGAGCAGAAAAGCATTGGCCAGACCCGGCCGCATCAACGGCAGGGAGACGGTGACGAATGTCTGCCAGCGATTGGCGCGCAGGGTCTGCGCGGCCTCCTCCATGGATGGGCTCACACCTTCGACCACACCGATCATCACCAGAAAAGCGATCGGCGTGAAAGCGAGCACCTGGGCGATCAGCAGGCCAGGGAGCCCGTAGACCCATCGCGTCGGTTGGACGCCGATCAGTTCGGCGAAACCCAGATTGATGGCGCCCGAGAGGCCGAATAGAAGGATGATGCCGAGGCCGATGACGAAGGGTGGTGTGATGATCGGCAGCACGGTCAGCGCGCGCAACAGCGCGCCGTAGCGAAAGCCGGTACGGGTCACCACCAGGGCAAAGACAAGGCCGAGCGCGGTGGTCGTCACGCCGACGAGCACGGCGAGAAGGAGCGAATTCCAGGCGACGCCGCAGCGCGGGCCGCCGGTGAGGCAGCCGAGGCTCCAGAGCCGGTCGCTGGAGAGTTTCGCGAGGAAGACGGGAAGCGAATAGTCGCCCTCTTGCGTGAGCAGCGCGCTCCCCAGCATTTGACCGATCGGCATGAAGATGAAGATGGCGACAACAGCGACAACGAAGCCGATCGAGCCGGCGACGAATTCGTCGCCGGCCACCGCGCCGCGCGCCGCAACCCCGAGGGTGAACAGGAACAGGAACGCGCAGCCTACCAGTAGTGCTCCCCAGCCCATGCCGAACTGGCGGTCGTCAAGCTCGCCAAAGAGCGAGGTCAGCCATTGCCACTGGAAGCCACGCAGGCCAATGCCAAAACCTTGAAGCAGGAAATAGGCGACGCCGGTCGCGCCGACGGCGATCAGCAAATAGCCAAACAAAGGGTCGGACTTCCGCCGCCCCCATAGCAGGAGCGGCGCGAGAAGCAGCGGGCCGATGGGCGCGAGCCAGAGTTTGTCGCCTTGCAGCACAAGAAAAAGCGCCGGCGCTACGTCATCGTCAAGCGGATAGCCGTCCAGCAGCCAGGACAGGGTGAAGAGATTGCTGTCCAACCCGTACCAAGGCAGCAGCGCATAGCCTACCAAACCGACCGCCGTCCACAGGACGACGGTCGGGTGAAGCGCGCTCGTGGCAGTGCGGACGCGCATGATCACTGCGGCAGGGTCGAGACCTCCGTATCCCACTTCTGCAGCAGGCGCTTGCGCTCGGCACTCGATCCATACTTCTTGAAATCGTAGTCGATGAGCTTGATGGTCGACAGGTCAGGCGACAATTCGGACGCTGTGGCGTTCTTGTTCGAAGGCAACTGGAACGACTTCACGTCCTTGGCCTTCGACTGCATCTCGGCGGTCAGCGCCCAGTCGTAGAACTGCTTCGCCGCTTCCGGGTTGCGGGCGCCCTTGATCAGCGACATCGAGCCGATCTCATAGCCAGTGCCTTCGCAGGGCGCCACCGTGACGATCGGGAAGCCGGCTGCCGTCTGCGTCACCGCGTCATGCATGAAAACGATGCCGATGGTCGTTTCGCCAAGACCCGCGGCCTTAATCGGAGCGGAGCCGGACTTGGTGTACTGGTTGATGTTAACGTGGAGCGCCTTCAGGTACTCAAAACCCTTGTCCTCGCCCATCAGCTGAACCATCGTGGCGAGCATCGTATAGGCGGTGCCCGATGAGTTCGGGTTGGCCATCTGGATGTGGCCCTTGTATTCCGGCTTGGTCAGATCGGCCCAGCATTTCGGCTCCGGCAGGTTGCTCTTGGCCAACAGATCCTTGTTGTAGCCGAAGCCGAGCGCACCGGAGTAAACGCCGATTGTCTTGTTGTTGGCGGCTTCCGCCTGCTTGATCGCCCAGTCGTGCAATTCGCCGCGCATCGGAGACATATATTCCTCGGTCAATCCTTCCTCGGCGGCCTGGAGATGAGGGTCGCCGGTGCCGCCCCACCAGACGTCGCCCTTTGGGTTTCCGGCCTCGGCGCGCACCTGGGCATATGTCTCGCCGGAACTCTTGCGGGTCATATCGACAGTGATGCCGGTCTTTTCCTCGAAGCTGGTCTTGATCTGCTGGCACCAGGCCTCGTCGGCAGCGCAATAGAGGGTGACACTGTCGGCGTAAGCCGAGCTGGCGGCAGAGACGAGCATTGCTGCCGTTGCCGCCAGACGGACACAGGTCTTTTTCATGTGCGAATCTCCTCCCATTGTTTCGCCGTCTAACAAGTATCGAGCCTTGCTGCGGCGGCGACAAGATTGGGAGCTTTTGTGCCAATTTGCAAATCGAGTCGGCGGCGGCTGGAACAGGGCGACGGTCCGCTGCCGATCGGCCCCGACCTGTCAACTCTGCTGCGCTAGTTTCACGTTTCCGGCAATGACCGTCAGCGGCTGGCCTTTCAACATCGCCGCCCGGTATTAAGGCGCGCGCAGGTCCAGTCGCGCGATCACGTCGTCGACGTCGTCGATTGCGTCTGTCGGCCACCTGAAGAGCTGCAGCGCGACGATCTCATTCGAGCTTGAAACAGTGTCCGACAGCAACTGCCTGTAAGTCGTGATCATGTCGCGTCTGGCGTTGTTGTGTTCGTCGTCCGTGGGTCCGTCAGCCAGGAACCTGCTTATGGACTGCTCGATCAGCCGAATGGGCGCGCCTGCGCCATTGGCGTCAATCAGCCCGAAGACGACAAAAACGCCTGCCGGGGCAAAGAAATCGAACCGATGCCGCAGGCCGTAGGTCTTCCCGGTCCTGTCGCGTACCTCGCGCCCGCTTGCTCGCGCTTGAAGCCGGGCGTCTGTCGATTTGACCACTATGGCAATAGCGTGCTTAACTGGTATCAAAGGTATGCCAAGTATTGGGGTATGCCAAGTGATTGGTGTTCAGGTCAAGCAGCGGAAGCTTTCGGACGAGGTCGCAGAACACCTCGAGCGGATGATCCACAAGGGAGAACTGGCCGAAGCCGAGCGGCTGCCGTCGGAACGGGAACTCATGCGGCAGTTCGGGGTCGGGCGCCCTTCGATCCGAGAGGCGCTGCTGCATCTGAGCAAGATGGGCCTTGTCGAGGTGAGATCCGGCGAGCGTGCCCGCGTCACCCGCCCCACGCCCCAATTCGTAATCGACGCCCTTTCAGGCCCGGCGCGACATATGATTTCGGCCCCGGGCGGGGTTCAGGACTTCCAGAGCGCACGTTTGTTTTTCGAGGTCGGGCTTGCCCGCAACGCAGCTGTGAATGCCACGCCAGAGGACATTGAAAGCCTCAAGGCGGCGCTGGAGATGAACCGGCAGTCGATCGGCGACCTCACGCGCTTCGAACGCACTGACGTGGACTTCCATTACGTGCTGGCGGTGATCACCCGCAATCGGATCTTCACGGCTATCCATGCGGCGTTGGCCGAATGGCTGCTCGAACAGCGGCGGACGACTTTGGCCGAAGGTGAAGACCGCAAGGCCTACGAGGCCCATCGCAAGATTTTCGAGGCGATCGCTGCGCGCGATCCGGACGGGTCCGAAGCGGCAATGCGCAGGCATCTGGAATATGTGTCGAGGCGCTATCTGGAAATCGCGAGGCCCATGTGATGACCAGCCTCGTCGTCTGGGTCGATTTCCGCCTCAAGCCGGGCGCCCGAGACAGCTTCCGAAAGCTCGTCGACGCCAATGCGACTGCGTCGGTGCGCAACGAGGTCGGCTGCCGCCGCTTTGACGTGACGGAGGCGCGCGGCGAACCGGACCGGGTCGTGCTCTACGAGATTTACGACAGCGAGGCCGCCTTCGACGAACACTGCCGGACGGCGCATTTCGATGAATTCAACACGCACAGCGCGCCGCTCGTCGACACCAAGTCGGTGACGATCTGCGACCTCGTTCTCGAGGCTACGCCTTGAACAAAGGGCGAAGGGGAGGAAATGCATGTCAGAGCCTAGTCTCAAGGGGTTGGCTGCGCACCGACGGGTCAAGCTCGGCACACTCGTCGCCGAATTCGCGACGCCGGGAATCGGGCACATTCTGAAATCCGCCGGCTGCGACTTCGTCTTCTTCGATATGGAGCATTCGGGCTTCAGCCTGGAGACGGTGAAGAGCGCGATCCGCTATTTCGAGGCGGCCGACCTGCCGGTTATGGTGCGTGTGCCGTCGCAGGACTATCATTTCCTCGCCCGCGCCATGGACATGGGGGCTGAAGGGCTGATCGCGCCGATGGTGAGCACGGTCGAACAGGCGCAGCACATCATCAATTCGATGAAGTACCATCCTGCTGGCGCTCGCGGCGTAGCGCTACAGATCGCGCATGACCGCTACCGTCCGGGCTCGGTCGCAGATAAATTCGAAACGGCCAACCAGCGCTCGGTGTTCATCTGCCTGATCGAGACCGCCGACGGCGTCAACAACATCGACGGCATCGCGGGATTGGACGGGGTCGATTGTCTGTGGGTCGGACATTTCGATCTTTCGGTCTCACTCGGCGTTCCCGGCGACTTCGCCCATCCCACCTTCACCGCGGCGATGGACAAGATCGTCGCCGCCGCCAAGAAGCACAACAAATCGCTTGGACGCCTGGTACCCAGCATCCAGCAGGGTCACGACTTCTACGCGCAAGGCTTCGATTTCATCTGTTATTCGGGTGACGTCTGGGTCCTGCACGATGCGATGGCCGACGCGGTATCAAAGATCCGGGCCGGGTGCGAGTGAGGCGGAGGAGACGATGGCCAACGCAATGTTCAGGGTGGCGCTCTCCGGTGATTTCCGTAAGCCGGACGGCTCGCCGACTTTTCCCGACTTCGACCTGACGCCGCTGCGCAATGCGCCCAGCGTCGAAATGGCGTTCCTGGAATCAAACAATCCGCTGCGCGGCGAACAGCTTGAGGACTTCGATGCGCTGATCCTGCTCGCCCATCGCTTCGATGCGACCAGCGTCCCGAAGAGCGGCCGCCTGGCCGTCGTTGCCCGTTTCGGGGTTGGCTACGATACCGTCGACGTCGAGGCCTGCACCGCCGCCGGCATCGCCCTTGTCATCACGCCCGACGGGGTGCGACGGCCGGTCGCCGTATCCGTCATCACTTTCATGTTGGCACTGACCGGCAAGCTGCTCACCAAGGACGCGCTGACCCGCATGGGACGTGAGGGGTTCGACAAGCGTTCGGAGCATATGGGCGTCGGCCTCGTCGGGCGGACGCTGGCATCGCTCGGCATCGGCAACATCGGCGCCGAAGTCTTTCGCTTGGCCAAGCCCTTCGACATGAAATTCATCGCCCATGACCCATTCGCCGACAGCAAGGTCGCTGCCGATCTAGGCATCGAACTGGTCGGGCTGGACGATCTGTTCCGCCGCGCCGATGTGCTGTCGGTGAGCTGTCCGCTAACGCCTCAGACCCACCATATCGTCAATGCCGAGCGGCTCGCCCTCATGAAGCCGACGGCTTACCTGATCAACACCGCACGCGGTCCGATCGTCGACCAGGAGGCGCTGACGAAAGTGCTGCAGGAGCGTCGCATCGCCGGCGCTGGGCTCGACGTCCTGGAGCAGGAGCCGCCGGATGCCGGCGACCCGATCCTCGAGCTCGACAACGTTATCCTGACGCCGCATGCGCTCTGCTGGACCGACCAGTGTTTTGCCGGCAACGGTGCCGCAGACGTCAAGGTGGTGATCGAAGTGCAGCACGGCCGCGAGCCGCGCGGCGTGGTCAATCGCCAGGTGCTTTCTAGCGAGGCATGGAAGAGACGGCTGGCCGGTTTCGCCGCCCGCTTCGGGACGTAGGAGTACGAGCATTCGGCGCGCCGCCACAGGCTTCGCGGCGGCTTCACGGGAGAAACACTCGATCGCCGCGCCCGCGGACGAGTGAAGGCAAACGAAAATGGGAGGACCAAGCACTATGAACGATCATGAAAAACGTGACTTTCAGGCAGGCCTCGAAGCAGAGGTCGACGCCTTTATGCGCGGCGAAACCACCCGCCGAACTTTCATAACCCGCTTCGGCCAGATGACCGGCATGCTGGCGGCGTCTGGACCGATCCTCGCCATGATGACGGATTGGGCGCTGGCGCAGCAGAAGCTCGAACTGGCAGACGCCGCTTCACCGCTCGGCCAGGCGCAGGCGGCGGCCATGAAGGCGTCGATGGAAGGCCCGGCGGATGGTTCCGCCTTCCGCGCCGTCGAGGCGGCCAAGGCGCATTCGGGCGTCACGCTGAACATGACCTACGAGGCAGGCCTGCAGGCTCTCGATCCGCGCAATTTCAGTGGACCGATGTGGGAGCAGCTTACGGGCATGAAGTCGAACGTGGTCGAACTGTCGAACCCGGACCAGTACTCCAAGGCCGTTGCCGAGCACATTGCCGGCTCAGGCGCCTATGACGTCCTCGACATCTCGCCAGCCTGGACGCCGTCGCTAGCCGATGGCGGCGTCATCGCACCCCTCGACGATTACATCGCCAAATACATGAACCCGGCCGACCTCGAGGACTATCATCCGCTTTACAAGGCGCTGCCGACCTACAAGGGCAAGATCTGGGGCTTCTTCGACGACGGCGACATGTTCGCTCTCTACTACCGCAAGGACATCTTCGAGGATCCCAAGATGGTGGAGGCCTACCAGGCCAAGTTCAACGCCAAGCTGGCGCCGCCGAAGACCTGGGAGGAATATGCCCAGATCGCCCAGTTCATCACCGACCAGATGGCGCCAAACGTGTATGGCGCAGGCCATTTCCGCAAGGCGGGCAGTCCCGGCAACCAGTTCGACTTTCTGCAGCAGTACCGCGCCAACGGTGGAAAACTGTTCGGCGACGACATGAAGGCCGGCTTGGCTTCGGATGCCGGCGTGAAGACGCTGCAGAACATGATTGCAGCCAATACGGCGTCGATTCCCGGCAACAATGAACTCGACGCCGTCTCGCTGTGGGCGGCGTTCCTGACCGGCAAGGTAGCGATGATCTACTCCTGGCCGCCGTCTGGCCGCATGGCCGCGAACTATTCGCAGTCGGCCACTGCAATCAACTTCATCCCGCAATCACAGATCGCCGGCAAGGTCGGCTACGCGGTCGTGCCCGGCAATCCTGAACATGCGACCGGCTACAATAAGGCGCTGTCGGCGGATTCGGCGAACTCCGAAGCGGCCTATCTGTTCATGCAATGGGCCTGCTCGCCGCCGGTCTCGCTTGCCCGCTGCATGCTGCCCTACGCCCTGCGCGATCCCTACCGCATCTCCCACTTCAAATCCGAGCTTTACGGCGCGCTGTTCCCGAGTGCCAAGGAATATCTGAGCAATCTTAACAACTCGGCCAATGTCGGCCTCCTCGACCCAATCATGCCAGGCGCGCAGGACTATTTCCTGAGCATCGACCGCATGTGCACAGCTGTGTGGGCCGGTGCGGACCCGAAGGCGTCGCTAGAAACAGCGGCGGCCGAGTGGAATGAGACGACCGACCGGCTCGGCGTGGATTCGCAGAAGGCATTCTACACCGAGTTCCTGAAACTGCCGGGCGCGACTGCCGACAACACGGTGGAGAAGCTCGGCATGGCGGTCACCCTCTGAGTTCGGCCTGCATCAGGGACGCCGGCCGGCATTCTTGACCAAATCGGTGTTGCGGGCGCTTGGTCCGCAACACCTCGTCGCAACCGCCAGGCAGGTTTTGGGATGTAGTCGATGCAGCATACCGCAACCATCAGTCGCTTGAAGGCCGCTGGCGCCCCGCCACGACTGTCGGGCTTCGCACAATGGGCGGACCGTCACTTCAAATGGCTGCTGGTGGCGCCAGCAGTACTGCTGATCCTGGCGCTGTCGGTCTATCCGCTGCTGTTCTCGCTGGTCGTGTCTTTCATCAACTATGATTTCCAGGTGCCGGGCCACGCCTTTGTCGGATTGAAGAATTTCGAGCGCGTCGTGTTCGATCCCGTCGCGCGCTGGTCGCTTTTGCTGACAGCGTGGCTGTCGGGGATTAGCGTCGCTATCGAATTCGTTCTCGGCCTTCTGGTGGCGCTGACCATGGTTCGCAGCTTTCCGGGCCGCGGCGTGATCATGTCGATCCTGATCGTGCCGCTGTTCATCAGCCCGGTCATCGTCGGCCAGGCCTGGACTTTGCTGCTGCAGCGGCCTTTCGGGCCGACCAACTACATTTTGACGCAACTTCTGGGGCAGGAGGTGACGATCGGCTGGATGACCGAATCGCCATGGCTCTATGTTTCGCTGATTATCGCCGATGTTTGGCAGTGGACACCGTTCATGTTCGTCATCCTGCTCGCCGGGCTTACCGCCATTCCGCCGAACCTTTACGAGGCGGCGGAACTCGACGGGGTCAATGCCTGGCAAGCGTTCTGGGCGATAACCCTGCCGCATCTCGCGCCAATGATGCTGCTGGCGCTGACCTTTCGGCTGCTCGATGCAATCCGCATGTTCGATACTATTTTCATCATGACCGGCGGTGGGCCAGGCACGCGGACCTACACCGCCTCCTACTATCTCTACACTGTCGGCTTCACCCAGTTCCACCTGTCGCAGGCGACCGCCGGAAGCTGGTTGTTCCTGATCTTCACCGCGCTCATAGTGATGCTGCTGGTGCGGCGACTTTTGAGGACGGAGCCGGTCTGATGGCCGCCGTCGCGCCTGTCCGACGCCCGAAACGCCGGTCGATACCGGTCGGCCGCATCCTGCTGCTCGGCTTCTTCCTGGTCTTCGTGTTGTGGCCGCTCTACTGGATGTTCAACACATCGATCAAGCCGAGCGACGACTATCTCACCGTGCCGCCCGTCTGGTTCCCAACCGCACCCACTCTTATCCACTATGAAGCTGCGCTGTTCGCCTATCGCGGCCTCGACGGGCTGATCAACAGCCTGATCATCTCGCTGTCGGCAACGGTGCTCTCGGCCCTGTTCGGCACGCTGATGGCCTACAGCCTGGCGCGCTACAACACCGGCGGCCAGCATCTGTCGTTCTGGGTGCTGTCGCAGCGCTTCCTGCCGCCCATCGGCATCGTGCTGCCGGTGTTCCTGATCTACCGCGGCGTTGGCCTCTACGACACGCATATCGGCCTGATCATCGCCTATACGGTGTTTACGCTACCGGTGTCGGTTTGGATGATGTTCGCCTACTTCCGCGGCATGCCGAAATCGATGGAGGAGGCGGCCCTTGTCGACGGTTGCACGCGCTGGGAGGCATTCTGGCGCGTCGCTGTACCGCTCGCCGCGCCCGGCATCGTCGCGGCGGCCGTCTTCGCCTTCATCGCCTGCTGGACGGAGTTCTTCTTCGCGCTGATCCTGACCAGCCGCACAGCTTTCACCCTGCCAACGGTATTCCGCGCCTTCATCGGTTTCCAGGGGGCGCAATATGGCGAGGCGGCAGCCCTTGCCATCGTCTCCCTCGTCCCGTCGATCGCGCTGGGAGTACTTGCTCAACGACATCTCGTGCGCGGGCTGACGCTCGGCGCCGTTCGCGGATAGAAAGGGTCGGCATGGCCGAAGTCAGGATAACCGGCTTGCACAAGCGCTACGGCGCCTTCCATGCCGTGCGTGGCATAGACCTCGACATTCGCGACGGCGAGTTCACCGTGCTGGTCGGCCCGTCCGGTTGTGGCAAGAGTACACTACTGAGGACCATCGCAGGGCTGGAGGAGAGTTCGGAAGGCACGATCGAGATCGGCGGCGAAGTGGTCAACGATTTCCGGCCGCGCGACCGCGACGTGGCGATGGTGTTTCAAGACTATGCGCTCTATCCGCATATGAACGTGGCCAAGAACATCGGCTTTGGCCTGAAGGCCCGCAAGATGCCGAAGCCAGAGGTGGAGGCGCGCGTCGCCGAGGCGGCGCGCATGCTTGGCATCACCCCGCTGCTCGGGCGCTTTCCGCGTCAATTGTCCGGCGGGCAGCGCCAGCGCGTCGCCATCGGCCGCGCCATCGTCCGCAACCCGCGTATTTTCCTGTTCGACGAGCCGCTGTCCAACCTCGACGCGCAGCTTCGTGACGAAATGCGCGGCGAGATCAAGCGCCTTCACCAGGCCATTGCCACAACGATGATCTACGTCACCCATGACCAGATCGAGGCGATGACTCTGGCTGACCGCATCGTGCTGATGCGCGACGGGGTGATCGAGCAGCAGGGCGCGCCGCTCGAGCTGTTCGAGCGCCCCGCCTCAACCTTTGTCGCTGGCTTTCTCGGTTCGCCGCGCATGAGCTTCCTGCCGGGCACGCTAAAGTTGGACGGCAGCGCTGCTGCCATCCGGCTCTCCGATACGCTGCTTCCGGTCGCACCCGGCCGGGGCCTGAATGGCGCCACGGACGGACAGGCGGTGCTGCTTGGGCTGCGGCCAGAACATCTGACACGCGCGCACGCTGCGACACCTGCGCAGGGCACGTTTCGCTACGACGCAACGATCGACCTGCTGCAGCCGACCGGCTCGCGCAGCTATGCGACCTTCCGCCTGGCCGGCGCGCCGGTGATGGCGGAACTGCAGGCGCACGACGTCAGTCGTCCCGGCGAGAGGCTGCCGATCGACATCAACATGAACCGGGCCTCGATTTTCGACGCCAAGACCGAGCGAGCGATTTGACTACGGCAGCATCTCGAGCAATCCGCTTGTGTGGGACCAAACAGGTCGATCCGCAGCTGCGGACACTGCGCGCGGGATCCTTGTCGGTCGAGTTTGACAATGGGGCGATACGCTATGTGCGTATAGGCGGTATCGAGGTTCTGCGGGGGGTCTCATTCCTCGTACGGGACGTGAACTGGGGAACCTATGCGCCTGTCCTCGAGGATATCCAGATCGACGAGGGGCCGGATGCTTTCAGCATTGCATACCGTGGAACGTGCGCCGGTGCGTCCGGTCGGCTGGTCTACCAGGCGCGGATCGCAGGCGGGAACGACGATGCGCTGTCCTTTGTGGTGGAGGCAGAGCCCGAAACTGACCTGTTGACCAATAGAACCGGCTTCGTCGTGCTGCATCCGATCGAGGCCTTGGCCGGCAAGTCGGTAAAGGTGCTGCATGAGGATGGTCACGAGGAACTGTCGCTCTTTCCGGACTACATCGATCCCAAATGTCCGTTCACCGACATTCGCGCGCTTTCGCACGAGATCGCGCCTGGAATCTGGGCCACATGCACCATGGAAGGTGATGCCTTTGAGATGGAGGATCAACGCAATTGGTCCGACGCCTCCTATAAAACCTATGTCCGTCCACTGCGTCGCCCGTGGCCCTACAGATTACCGAAAGGCCAGAAATTCACGCAGTCCATCCGACTTGAGGTGTTGGGAACGCCCCTTGCTGGGACGTCTGAAAACCTCAATCCATTCATCAACCTGACGATCGGCGGAGCCATCGGCCGAGTGCCCCGCATTGGCATCGGCGTCGCTGCCGACGAGGCGAAGCACGCGCTCGAAGTCCCCGAGCTAATTCGAGGATTGGCTCCGCAGTGGATGGTCTGCCAGGTCGATCTCCGGCTCGGTCACGGCCAAGATGAACTTGGAACCTACGCGGCCCTGGCACGGCTGACTGGCGCTGGCGTCGTTCTGGAGATCACTACCAAGGGCACGCTCGATCCCTTCAGCGAATTGGCGCCGCTCGCGGATGCTGTCCAAAGACTCGGCCTCAATCTAGAAGCTATCTCCGTCTTTCCGGCGCAGGACATGAAGTCGGTGCAGCCGGGAGCACCGTGGCCGGCGATGCCCACCTTCGAGCAAAACTACTCCGCCGCTCGCCGGGCTTTCCCCGGGGTGCCGCTGGGCGGCGGCATGGCCGCATACTTCACCGAGCTAAATCGCAAGCGTCCGCCAACCGGAGTGCTCGACTACGCAACCTTCACCACCTGTCCAAACGTGCACGCATCAGATGATGTCTCCGTGATGGAGACCCTTCAGGCGATCCCCCATTTGATCCGCTCTACCCGTGCTTTCATGGGCGACCGCTTGCCCCTGCGTATAGGTCCCTGTCAGCTCGGCTGCCGCGAGAACCCCTACGGAAAGTCCACTACACCGAATGAAGCGAACGGTCGCGTCTGTCTGAGCCGCATCGATCCTCGGCAGCGCGGCCTGTTCAATGCGGCTTGGACAATTGGCTATTTCGCGGCCTGCGCGCGCGAGGGAATCGAGGCCGTCGCATTCGGCGACTTCACCGGCGCATTCGGATACGTCTACAGGAAGACCGATTTCGTGCAGCCGTGGTTTGACCAACAGGAAGGCCGAATCGTGTATCCCGCTTTCCATGTCATGGCAGGCCTCTCAAAGCTTAACGGGGCCACCCTGCTGTCCGTAGGAACTTCCGGAGCTGACAGCATCGCGGCGATCGCGGCCGAAAAAGACGGGCGCACGACGCTGTGGCTCTCGAATCTCACTGCCAAAAAGCAATCAGTGCAGCTTTCGGAAACGCCAATCAGCGCCCGCATTGCTCTTCTAGCTGCCGACCAGTTCGAGCGGGCGGCAGGAGATTCGAATTTCATGGAAAGCTCGGTGAGACAGCTGGATGACCGGGTCGTCTCGCTTGACGCTTACGCCGTCGCGCGAGTCGATCTCCACCGTTCGTCTTCGACATAGTCCGGTGGACGATAGGTTGGTGGGGTTGATGTAGCGGAGAACGGAGTCAACGTCCGCTCTGGCGTTCAGTGTCGGATGCCCGTTATGGCGCTCTTTGCTAGTTCCCGCCGACCAGTTCAAGCAGCAAGGTTCTCGGCCATTGGCGGCAGCCAGTCTGATTGAGTTTGAGCCCAATCTTTGAAACGCTGCCCTCAAGATTTTGAAGGCCAGCGCATCGGGACATGCGGCGGGAGCACCGTCGCGCCACGCCACCCGGTTCAACGCGCCGAGGGGGTCACCTGCTTCCGGCGCACCTGCCGCGGTTTTGATCGGCGACGCCCGAAATAGCGTCACACTTGTTACTCCCACTGGTCGTTTTCCGGTGCCAAACTATTTTCAGGCCCAATAACGAGCAATGAGCAGCGAGTGGAGCCGCGCTTCAGCGACCAGGCGCGCGCCCAGATCAGGAGGAAGCCATGACTTCATCAGCCGAGAGCGGACGGAAAAGCGGACAGCCTGCCATGCGCACACCACCGGTGGTGTCGCCTGAGGCGTGGGAGGCGGCCCGCGAGCAGCTGCTCGTGAAGGAAAAGGCCCAGACCCGCGCCCGTGACGCGCTGGCCGCCGAGCGGCGGCGGATGCCGTGGATGGCGGTGGAGAAGACGTATGCTTTCGAAGGGCCTGACGGAAAGGCCAGCCTGCTCGACCTGTTCGACGGCCGGCGTCAGCTGATCGTCTACCGCGCCTTCTTCGAGCCGGGAGTGTTCGGCTGGCCCGACCACGCCTGCCGCGGCTGCTCCCTGGTGGCCGACCAGGTCGCCCACGTCGCCCACCTGAACGCCCGTGACACCACCCTTGTCTTCGTCTCGCGTGCGCCTCAGGCTGATATCGCGCGGCTGAAGGCGCGGATGGGCTGGGAGATGACGTGGTACACGCTCACCGATAGCTTCGACGCCGACTTCGGCGTGGACGAGTGGCACGGCCACAACGTGTTCATTCGCGACGGCGACCGCGTGTTCCGCACCTACTTCATCGACAACCGCGGCGACGAGCAGATGGGGAGCACCTGGAACTATCTCGACATCACCCCGCTGGGCCGGCAGGAGGTCTGGGAGCACTCGCCCGAGGGCTATCCCCAGACCCCGGCCTACAAGTGGTGGAACTGGCACGACAGCTACGCCGCGGATCCAGCGGCCGACAAGAAGTGGGCCGAGGTGTCGGACGCGGGAGAGGCGGCGTTCCGGGAGGCGAGCACGAAGCAATGAGCCAGGGCTGGTCCGGTGGGCCGACAGGTGGCGACGGTCGGCCTGAGGCCCCCCGTTCCAGCGTTTCACGTCACGATCGACGCGGATGTCAGAAGACGGGTGATCTGCTCAAAAACGGTCTTTGAGGGTTTCGCTGCAGGGCCTCTAGCACGAGGCTGATCAACTCGGCATGAATATCGGCGCGTGATCGGCTGCCGCCGTCTTCGCAGATCGGGTCAACTTCCCCCATCGATTTCAGCAATTCGGCCCCACCCTCCTTGCATTCCGGCAGAAAGCTGAAATGAACGGCACCGGCCCGCGCCACAGCCCTGGCTTCAGCCGCCGTGCCTACCTGCGGCAGGTGCTCACGTCTCCGCTATCGCCGCAACCGATTTCCGCGCCCGCAGTTCACAGGCGACCATCCGGCAGGAGCGACCGGACAAGCTGTCGCCGCGGCAGATCAGACTTTGACGAGCATAGCGGTCACATACATGAACGAAACGCCTGCGGCCAATCCCACCATCGTGGCTGGCGCTGTAAGCGCCGCAGGGCCTCTTCCGTCCGACCTCATCAGGTACGCAGTGACCTCGACGATGACCTGCAGAATGGCTCCCGCCCCGACCGCGAGAGCCAGCGCCGACCACTGCTGCGCATAGGCCAGGCTTCCGATCCAAAGTCCGATGACAGCGGGACCGCCCGCCAAAAGCGCCAAGCCGACGAAGGTCCACAGAGGCGGGCGCTTCTTCAGCATCGGCGCGGAAATGCCGATGCCTTCGGTGATGTTGTGCAGCATGAAGCCCAGCACCAGGAAAGTGCCCAATCCGGCCGCGCCTGCCGCGAACGCAGCGCCGATGGCCAGGCCCTCGCCAAGGTTGTGCAGGCCGATGCCGAGCGCGATGAAGGTGGCGAGCGCAAGTCCGGTCGGCACTCCATCGCGGCGGCCGGCCGCCATCAGCAGGAGGAAGCTTGCCGCGGCTGCGAGCGCGACCATCGCCTGTCCCTGGAACAGCGCGGCGGACTCGGCCGCAAGTTCGAATGCTTCCGCGGTGGCGTCAACGAGCAGAAACGCCAGCAGGCCGACCGTCAGGGCGAGTAGGAAATTCATGCCGTTTCGGCCGACCCCGCGCAGCGCCGGATAAAACATCATTCCGATGGCGACCGGAACGAGGCCGACTAGGACACCAAGCAGCGCCTGGGAAGCAAGCATCCCCGCGTCGCGTGTCGGGGTCGGCACAGCGACCGCGACCTCGTGTTCGAACGTCGCCCCGGTATTGGTGACAATGTTTATGGCATGCGCCTCCCCCAGCACCCAGGGGAAGGGCAGATGGATCCATGCGGAAGCGCCGCGGCCGAGCGGCCCTGCGGGTTCCTGCGTGAACTGCCAGTATGCGTCGTCAACCTGGACCTGGGCGATCGTCATCGGCTCCGAGCCGCCGGCGCGGACGAGGACGCGGATGCCGTCGGACGAAAGGATGGTCCGCTCGAAAGTCAGGCTCTCCACAGGCGGAGCGCCGTTCCCGAAGTTTCTGAGCGGGTCAGAGACCAGCAGCCAGGCGATCGCCAGGCCGAGGGCGGCCAGCGGCAGGATCAGCCACAGCAAAGCGGCGCGCGATTTTCCGGAGCCGACGGGAGCGGTCGGGTCGGCGGCGGCGATGTGCGAGGCCTCGTTCATGCGACCGCCTCCACCACGTCGAACATGCCCGTCCAGCCGAGTTCGGTGAACTCCGACTGATGCGGGTGGAACATGTAGAGACCGGTCTCGTGATCCTTGTAGGTAAACTCGAGGATTCCGCGCTGCGCCTGCACCTGAGTGATCAAGTCGACCGTCCTCAAGGTCGGCGTGAGCGTCGTCCCCTGTTCGAAATAGTCGAAGAAGTTGGCGTGCAAGTGGAACGAGTTGATAGGATCGAACTCGACGACATTGGCCAGATAGATGCGGACTGGGCGGTTGCGGACGATCCTGATCGGCCGCTTCATGTACGCGTGTGCGACGGTATTCACCGCATAGACTTCGTTCCCGTTGTCGAAGTTGGTGTCGAAGCCGTTCATCACCATGGCGAATTCCTGCCATTCGGCGTTCTCGGGCGTGCCGAGCAAGCGGGAACGGGCGACATCGGCAAGCTCCGGATGGCGGGCCGGATCCGGGTCGATGACGAACAGTCCGTACATGCCTTTGTGAATGTGCCGCTTCAGGGGCAACGCGTGGCAGTGATAGAGATGGCAGCCGAACGGCCTGGCATCGAACTCATAGACGAATTCTTCTCCCGGACCGATCAATCCTGCACCGGGGACGCCGTCCATCCTTGCGGCATGGATGCCGTGGAAGTGCATGGAGTGGGGATGCGAGCCGGAGTTGCGGAAGACCATCCGCAGATGCTCGCCTTCGGTCGCCCTGAGCGCAGGCCCGGGCACCCGCCCGTTGTAGGTCCAGGCCGGGAACATGATCCCCGGCGCGATTTCGATTTCCTTGTCAATCGCCTCGATCTCGAAAGTCCGAAGGGTTCGTCCGTCGGGAAGCGTCGACACCGAGCCCGTTTCCCAGTCCGTCACCATCCGGGAAGGATCGAAACCGTTGCGCTCGTTGTCCACGTCTCCGACGGTGATCATCGATCCGTGGGCGGCCAAATGCGCTGGAGGCGGTGCAGCGCCGGCGGCCGACGTGGCCCCATGGCCGGAATGGACCGATTGGCCAGCCGCCGTTCCCGCTATCGCCGAGCCTCCGGCCGCCGCCAGGCCGCCCCACAGCAGCCCACGCCTGCTGATCTTTTCGCGGAACCAAACGCTGACTTCGGACATAATCGCCACCACAAATGCAAATGAGAATGATTTGCATTAGCATTAAACGGATTGCTTCGCAATCGACTCGCAAGCATCTATCCGGGGGGCGTCGGAAAATTGATGTGGTGCGAATTTGCTCCCTACAAGCAACCAACGGGAACAACCACGTCGCATCGCGACTTACATTCATGCTCTTGTTGGCGAGGTCGACCGCTGGCCATGAGCAAAGCACTAAGACGGACCTGGACGACGGCTTCCCCACGAACTGCCAACATTGAATGGAAGGGTCAGCAACGACCGCTAATGGCGCCCCGTGCTCGTTCCCGCCGGCCGATTTCAAACGGCAAGATTCTCGGCCAGCCGCTGGGTCATCTGCAGAGGGAGCGCGGGGCGACGGCTTGCAGGAGCGCAGATCGCTCCGCCGCTATTCATGCGGACTTGACGACTGAAAATGGTCGTTTGTAGGTGACCGGTCTCGTCCGGAAACTCGCGGCGGGAGCAGGACGGCCGACGTGAAAGCCTTGGATTTTATCTATGTCAAATTCGCGTACAAGGGCCATCTGCTCGTCGGTTTCGACGCCTTCGAGCAAGATTTTATGACCGCGATTTCGGACCAGGGCAATAATGTCTTGCAGCATCGCCTTGCCCCTCGGGGTGCCGCAGTCATGTAGAAACGAGCGGTCGATCTTCACCGTATCGAAATCGATCAGACGAAGCCATGACAGACCGGCGAAGCCCGTTCCGAAGTCATCGAGCCATATCCTGATCCCTAGCAGTTTCAGGTCGCTGATGCAGCGGAGAACGTCGGAGTGCATCTCCATCTCCAGCCCTTCGGTGATTTCGAGGGCCAGCCTGCTGCCGGCTACGCCAGTCTCGCTCAAAATCGCCGCAACAGAGGTTGCGAAGCCGGGCGTCTTGAGCTGAATCGGAGAGACGTTGACGCTGACGACACGGACGTGATCGTCCGCCAGAAGCTCAGTGCACACTGTCCTTATTGCCCAGCGCCCGAGCGCCACGACCGCGCCAGTTCGTTCCGCGACGGGAATGAACAGGCTCGGCGGAACCGATGTACCGTCCAGCATTTTGAGGCGCATCAGAGCCTCTACGGCTTCAACTCGGCCCGACGCGACATTCTGGATAGGCTGATAGACGAGTGAAACGAGATCCTGGCCGATCGCAATCTTCAGCAAAGCCGCAATATTCTCGCTCTCGTCGCTGCTCTGGGGATCGTTTGGATCGAACAGCCAGGTACAATTTCGACCGCCTGCTTTTGCCAGATAGAGTGCGCGATCGGCCTCGTGGATGATTTTTTCCAACTTGGCGCCAATCTGCGGCCTGGTGAATGCAGCGCCAACGCTCACCGTCACAACCGAGATACCGTCTCTGCGCTGCTCGTGGGGAAGCGCGAGGTTCTCCACCGTGCTTCGAATGGCTTCGGCAATGTCTGTGACCTGTTCTCTTTTCTCCATGCGAGCCAGGACAATGAATTCCTCACCGCCGTAGCGGCCGATTGAGCCATTGTACTGCTTAATCATATCGGCAAGGGCATTGGCGACAAGAATCAGGCAGCGGTCGCCTTCTTGATGTCCGTAATAGTCATTGAACCTTTTGAAGAAGTCCACGTCGATGAGGATCGCCACAAAACTGCTGCCAAACCTTTGCCAGTCGCTCCAATAGTCCCGCAGCTTCTCGTCAATCGCCCGCCGATTCTCCAGACCCGTAAGCGGATCGGTTCTCGACAGATTCAATAGCGCCTGTCCGCGCTCGGTGGCTTCCTTGTGCTGGATTTTGGCTTCGAGGGCATTCAGGAAAACGTTGTAGCGCTCCTCGTTCAGCTTCCAGTTAACATAAGACGTAAATGTGAAGCATGAAATGTAAAAAGTTCCAAATACCAGTTTGTACATTAATGTGGAAGGCACAAAGTAGTTTACGGCATACAGTATTGCTAAAATTATTGTAGACGTTACAATAGATAGACTGAACTTAAACGTGAAGAAGAGATTGGCGCTCATCATGAAGATGGTGCCGAAGACCATGTAATAAGAGACGCTTTCCTTGTCTGCACCCATAACCGCTGGGCACAGCCAGCCAACATAGCCAAAGATGATGGCTCCGGCGCAAGTGACGTCAATCCATTCCGTTCCGACGCCCCGGCGAAGTTGTGCCTCCAAGATCAAGAGTGCAGTCACTCCGACCGCGAAGCGTGCCATGATCGTATAGAGTGCCACATCCGGAATCAGCAGCAGATCCGTTGCCGAAAACAGTAGATAGATGGCAACAGCGATCCAAAGCCCTGGCCTGGCGTCCATTCTTCGCTTCGCTTGGCCTTCCTCTCGGTAGAGGTTGCGGAGCTCGTCGGACCGCGGCTCGTAGCGCAGTTCAAGCGGTTCCGTATGGGCTATATCGGCCAACGCGGATGACGCGAATTCGTTCGTCACCACAAACCCCATTTGAACGGGGCTTTGTATTCCGAACTCATTTCTAGCTTCTGCCCCCACGCCGGCGGACTCCTCAGGCGCGACAGCGATTGCGGCGCCTCGCAAACAATATGCAGTCGCGCAAATAGGTTTTCGTTAACTCGTATCCGGAATCGCACCCGCAAGGCGTCCAAAGAGCCAGCATGGTTGGCGGGAAATTAACGACACCGCTAAAATGCCGGGGATGTGGGTTGGCAAAGGTAAAATTTTACGCGATATCTAATTAATATCTAGGTACTTGTAACTATGGAGTTATGCAGTGGCAACCATCCTTGATGGCAAAAGTCTGATTACTGCCGAGATGATCGCCGCCAGTCTCCCTCGAAGAAAGCTCGAGCCTCACAGCGAAGCGTTCGAAACCGCTCGCGTAGAGCTTGCGCTCATTCTTCACACGACACACCAGCAAATCGAGCAGCGAAAGGATCCCGCGGAGATCATTCGTCGTCTGATGTCGTATCTCGAGGCAACGCGTTCCAAGGTTCATCCGGACGTTTGGCAAGCATTGATACCGGTAGTGCAGAACCACCCGGTCTTGGATTACTTTCTTGAGGATCCGCTCACGCGGTGGTCCCATGACAAGCCCAGAGGTTATTCTGGCGACGCGCAGTTGCTCGACTACATCTATTGTGATCCGCACGTGGCCGAGAGCGTGGCAAACGCCTCGGAAACCGGCAAGGCGCTCTATAGTCATACCAAGGATGTACCTTCTTGCGTCGCGGCACGGGAACGACGCGATCTTTTAACCCGATATGTCGATGAGATTGCGGCCAGGAATGGACCGCAAGCCGAGGTCCTGGCGATTGCGGCCGGCCATTTAAGGGAGGCCAATCGCTCGACCGCCTTGCAGGAGGGCCGCCTCAAGCGCTGGGTTGCGCTCGATCAGGATCCTCAGAGCGTTGGATTGATCACGCGCGACTTCCGGGGCACCGCGGTAGAGGCCATCGACGGCTCGGTACGAACCATGCTCACGCGGGGCCACAAGCTTGGCAAGTTCGACTTCATCTACGCCTCCGGCCTTTACGACTACCTTGCGCACAACGTCGCCGTGAAGCTCACGAAAACCTGCCTGCAGATGTTGAAGCCGAACGGGACATTCCTCTTCGCGAACTACGCAGAGGGCAACCCTGACGCCGGCTACCGGGAGACGTTCATGAACTGGGTGTTGCTGCTGCGGTCGGAGGTCGATATGTGGAACATCATCAATGCCAGCGTCGACCGCAACACCGTCGAGGCGCAGGTGTTCTTTGGCGAGAACCGCAACGTCCTGTACGCCGTCATCGAAAAGCGCGGATAGCGACCGCCTTGGGCTGCAAGCTTGTCGGCCGTTGGCGGCAGCCAGTCTGATTTTTGACCCTAAAGCGCGTCGCGTTCGAATGGATTCATGCAACGCGCTTTAGTTCTTGTTTTATGCATGTCGTTATCGCAAAATCGCTGCGCACCCTCGGGTCGGGCCCGAGGGCATGCTTTTGGGCGACATGCATTAATCTTCGAACGCCGCCCTTAACGTCTCGAATGGCGCCAGCGCGCCGCGCACCTGCACGACGGCCGCGGCGACGCGATGCGCGCGCAGCACGGCCTCGGTCGGGACATGGCCGGCAAGCCGGGCGGCGAGATAGGCGCCATTGAAGGAATCGCCAGCGCCGGTCGTGTCGACGGGGGTGGCGACATGCACGGCCGGGACGGGCTGCAGGGTTCCGTTTGCGGCGATCAGCGCCGGCTCCTCGCCATTCTTGACGACGAATTCGCCGACCAGCTTTCCCAGCCGTTCCGCGGTTGCTTGCGGCACTGCGTCGCCGAACAGCATCTGCTCGTCGGGAAAGGTCGGCAGTGCGAGATCGGTGACTGCGAGGGCATCGAGGATCGCGGCTTGTGCTTCCTCGCGCCGGTGCCACAGCCGTGGCCGGTAGTTGGGATCGAAGGCGACAAGCGAGCCGGCGACGCGCGCCTTGGCCACCGCCGCCAGCAATGTCTTGCGCGCGGCGTCGTCCAGAATTGCCAAAGTGATTCCGGAAAAGTAAACAAGCGACTGATTTTCAAGGCTTTTCGCCAAGGCAGCCGCGTCGGAGGCCAGCTGCCTTGCGGCCGCATCGCCGCGCCAGTAGGTGAAGGAGCGTTCGGCGCCGGTCAGTGTGATAGCATAGAGACCGGGCCGTGCGCCTGCTATGATCGGGCTGGCGCCGATGCCGATGCCGTTTTGCGCGAAGAAAGCAATTTGGTCGCGCGAGAACGGGTCGTCGCCGAAGGCCGTCACATAGGTCGCCGGCCTGTCACCGCTCAGCGCATGCAGCGCCCACAGCGTGTTGAACGTGTCACCGGCAAAGCCCATGCGCCAGTTCGGCCCCGCCTGGCCTGAAAGTTCGAGCATGCATTCACCGATCGAGGCGACGCCGTTTCCAGTCATGAATCTCTCTCCTGGTGCATGTCGCCCAAAGCTTGCGCATTGGTTTTGAGATAACGACATGCACAAAACCAAGACCCGGTGCTGTAGCTTTTTGCGAGCGGCAGCGCCATGCTTGGTCATGGCGGATTTTTGCGCCAGCTGCGTTTTCTCACGCGGAAGGCGGGACGCAATCTGCCGAGCGAGACGTTATCTCCGGAAGAGGAAACGGTTTGGCATCGTTATGGCGTTATGTTCTGGCAGGTCTTGGTCTGGCTGCCTTGCTGGTCGGCATTCTCGCCGCCGTCTACCTGACCGCGCCGCAAGCGCCGCAACGTGCCGGTTTCGAGATTGCCCGCTCGAAGAAGACGGCGAACGGGCTGTTTGTGGCCAGATTCGAGCCGGAGCGGGGTATTGTCAGGCAAGGCGAGCTGCAATCCTGGCTGCTGACCCTGAAGACAGGTGCGGGAACCCCGGTGGAGGGCGCCGCGATCACGATTTCCGGGGGTATGCCGCGGCACAGGCACGGCCTGCCGACCAGCCCGCAAGCAACCGACTATCTGGGCGACGGGTGCTATCGCATCGACGGGGTGAAATTCACGATGAGCGGATTGTGGCAATTGCATTTCGCCATTTCCGCGGCGGCCGGATCCGATACAGTGGTCTTCAATGTGTTGCTCTGAGCGCTGGAGCAAGATGAACCGCGTTTCGCGTTTCGCGCTGCTGGCGATGGCCGTGCTTGCCGGCTGCGGCAAGCCGGAGTTTTCCGATGCCGAAAAGAAGACCATCGCCTCGCTGGCGCTGTCGGCGCTGCCGCCGCTGAAAGCCGACACCACTAATCGCTTCGCCGACGTGCCGGCCGCCGCCGCCCTCGGCGCAACGCTGTTTTTCGACGTCGGGATGAGCGGCGACGGCAAGGTTTCGTGCTCGACCTGTCATAAGATCGACCGGCAGTTCCAGGACGACCTGCCGCAAGCGGTCGGCGTCGGCCGCACCAACCGGCGCACCATGCCGCTCGCCGGCGTCGCGCATGATCCTTGGTTCTTCTGGGACGGGCGGCGCGACAGTCTTTGGGCGCAGGCGCTGGCGCCGCTGGAGAATCCGCTGGAGCAGGCCGGCAATCGCGCCGCCTACGCGCATTATATCAACGCCCGATTCGGCGAGCGCTATGAGCGCATCTTCGGGCCGCTGCCCGACCTTTCGACTGTGCCGGCCAACGCCAGTCCGCTCGGCAGCGATGCCGAGAAGGCGGCGTGGGGCACGATGACCGAAGCGCAGGCCGAGGGCGTCAACCGCGTCTTCGCCAATATCGGCAAGGCGATCGCCGCTTTCGAGCGGTCGATCGCGTTGCCGCAGACCCGCTTCGACCGGTTCGCCGCCGCCCTAGCTACCGGTATACAGCTGCCGCAAGGCGCCGATGCGTTGTCGCCTGAGGAGACCCTCGGGCTGAAGCTGTTCATCGGCAAGGCCAATTGCGTGACGTGCCACACCGGGCCGCGTTTCACCGATGGCAGTTTTCACAATACCGGCGTGCCGCCGGTTGCAAATCTGCCGCCGGATCGCGGCCGCATAGATGCGGTGGCGCAGGTCGAGGCCGACCCGTTCAACTGCTTCGGCGCCTTTCGCGACGGCGACGCCAGCGCCTGCGGCGAGCTGCGGTTCATGGTCAAGGCCGGACCGGAGCTCGTCCGCGCCTACAAAACGCCGTCGCTGCGCGGCGCCGCCACCCGTGCGCCCTACATGCATGCCGGGCAATTTTCCTCGCTCGACGAGGTGGTGGCGCATTATTCCAAGGCGCCAGCCAGTGTCGAGGGTGTGTCCGAGGTCCACCCGCTGCAGCTTTCGGACAGCGAGCGCGCGGCGCTGGTGGCGTTTTTGAAGACGCTGGCGGAGTAAGGCCGGGTTTGTCTGCGACAAGAGCGGACAACTGTCTTCGGCCGCCAAGCAACGATGTAGCCCCCCTTTGTTGACACGATGCAGGGTCGCTGATCATGATAACCAAGGCGCTAAGTGCGATACCTCAGGCTGTGGGAGGATAAAAATGCAGCCACTCGTCGTCGACGCAAAGCCTCAACCTGTTTCAATAAACCCCGCCAAGACTGCAGTTCTCGTCGTGGACATGCAGAATGACTTCGGCTCGAAAGGCGGGATGTTCGACAGAGCCGGCATCGATATCTCCGGGATTCAACGGGCTCTCGGCCCTACTGCAAGCGTCATAGCGGCCGCTCGCAAATTGAGACTGCCCATCATCTATCTGAAGATGGGGTATCATTCCGACCTTTGGGATCTCGGGACATCGGATGCCCCCAATCGTCTCCGACATCTCCAGATCTTTGGGGTCGGTGAGAACATGACGGCGCCGGATGGCAGCGAGAGCCGGATTCTGATCCGCGACACCTGGGAACAGATATCGTCAACGACCTAAAGCCGGAGTTGGGGGATGTTGTCCTCTACAAAACCCGGTTCAGCGGTTTCTACGAGACCGAACTCGATGCTGTTCTGAAGACCGCAGGCATCAAACAGCTCATCGTGACAGGATGCACGACCAGCGTGTGTGTGGAGTCGACAATTCGGGATGCCTTCTTCAGGGACTATCACTGCGTCCTGCTGACGGATTGCACGAGCGAGCCTATCGCGTTGGACTCCCCAAGGAGCAACCATGACGCCTCGATTACGCTCGTGCAGATACTCTTTGGATGGACATCGACGTCCGACCATTTCCTGAGGCAATCGAGGGGCAAATTCAGGAGCGTCTTGAACGAGCCGGATGAGCTGACGAGCTCAGTGACGCCTAGCGATCCTTCACAGTCTCCATCGCCACGAAGGTCGAGGTCTGGGCGACGTGGGGCAGGGCGGAGATGCGCTCGCCGAGCACGCGGCGGTAGGCGGCGATGTCGGTGGTGCGGACTTTCAGGAGATAATCGAAGCTCGACGCCATCATGTGGCATTGCTCGATCTCCGGCACCGCCTGCACGGCGCGGTTGAAGGCGTCGAGCGCGGCCGAGCGGGTGTCGGACAATTTCACCTGGACGAAGGCGACATGGCCTTCGCCCATGCGCTCACGGTCGATGATCGCCTGATAGCCACGGATGATGCCGTCCTTTTCCAGCCGCTTGACCCGCGCCTGCACCGGCGTCTTCGACAGGCCGACCTTGGCCGCGAGTTCCGACATGGAGAGCCTGCCATTGCTGCCCAGCGCCGACAGGATGTTCCTGTCGATGCGGTCCAATTGGTCTTCTGTCATCGAATTCGTGGTCAAGTTGGAGAAAATCAGGGCTCCACGATAGTTCAATCGACCTCTCCTGTCGATTTCTTTGGACCGATCGAAACCTAGCTTTGTGCTAGCTTGCGCCATTCGGTCCGGTGACCGCCGGACTGCTCCCTGATGCTCGCTTTACAGGACCGTCATGCCAGCGCTCGAAGCCATCCGCCAGCAGATCCGCGCCAATTATTTGCCCGACGAAGACGGGACCGTGAAGCGGCTGGCCGAGGCGACGGGGCTTTCGACGAAAGAGCGAAAGGCAATCTCGGCCCGCGCCGCCGATCTGGTGCGGGCGGTGCGCGGCTCGTCCGATCCGCGGTTGATGGAAGTCTTCCTGTCCGCTTACGGCCTTTCCACCAAGGAAGGCGTCGCGCTGATGTGCCTGGCCGAAGCGCTGCTGCGGGTGCCCGACACCGAGACGATGGACAATCTCATTGCCGACAAGATCGCGCCGCATGACTGGTCGGCGCATTCGGGCGGCTCAAGCTCGATCTTCATCAATGCGTCGACCTGGGCGCTGATGCTGACCGGCCGGGTGCTCGACGAAGGCGAGGGCGGCATCGAAGGCACGCTGCGCGCCATGGTGCGCCGGCTGGGTGAGCCGGTCATCCGCAAGGCGGTCGCCGCCGCCATGCGCGAAATGGGCGAGCAGTTCGTGCTCGGCCGCACGATTGCCGAGGCCGTCAGACGCGGGCGGCCGATGACCCAGAAAGGCTATTTCTATTCGTTTGACATGCTGGGCGAAGCGGCTCGCACCGAGGCCGACGCCTTGCGCTATCTCAAGGCCTATGCCGACGCCATCTCGTCGCTCGACGCCGGCGCCAATGGTCCCGACATCCGCCAGAACCACGGCATCTCGGTCAAGCTCTCGGCGCTGCACCCGCGCTATGAAGTGACGCAAAAGGAAAAGATGCTGCCTGTGATGGCCGAGCGGCTTTTGTCGCTGGCGCTGGCGGCGCGCCATTCGCGCATGGGCCTCAACATCGACGCCGAGGAGGCCGACCGCCTCGACCTGTCGCTCGAAATCATCGAACGGGTGCTGGCCGAGCCGGAACTCGCCGGCTGGGACGGTTTTGGCGTCGTCGTTCAGGCCTATGGTCCGCGCGCCGCCTTCGTCATCGACTGGCTCTATGCGCTGGCGCAGAAATACGACCGCACCATCATGGTGCGGCTGGTCAAGGGCGCCTATTGGGACACCGAGATCAAGCGGGCGCAGACGCTCGGGCTCGACGGTTATCCGGTCTTCACCCGCAAGGCCAACACCGATGTCTCCTACCTCGCCTGCGCGAAAAAGCTGCTGTCGATGACCGACCGCATCTATCCGCAATTCGCCACTCACAACGCCCACACAGTCGCCGCCATCCTGTCGATGGCTGGGAATCGTGACTCCTTCGAGTTCCAGCGCCTGCACGGCATGGGCGAGGCGCTGCATGAGACGGTGCGGCGGGCCGAGGGTACGCGCTGCCGCATCTATGCGCCGGTCGGTGCGCATTCCGACCTGCTTGCCTATCTGGTCCGCCGGCTGCTCGAGAACGGCGCCAACTCTTCCTTCGTCCACCAGCTCACCGACGAGGACGTCGAGCCGGAGGATATTGCTCGCGATCCGCTCGAAACCGTCGAAAAACAGGGTCCAGCCGCCAATCCGGCGATCCCTAGTCCGTCGGCGATCTTCGGTGCTGCGCGCCGCAATTCGAAGGGATTCGACATCACCGATCCGGTGACGCTGGCCGCAATCGACAAGACCAGGGCAGAGTTTTTCGGCCCGGACCGCTGGCACGCCAGGCCGATCACGAGGGCCGCCGGCTATGGCAAGCAGCGTCCAGTGGTCAATCCGGCTAAGCCCGACGAAGTGGTCGGCACCGTCAGCGAGGCAAGCGCCGAGCAGGTCGCGACCGCCGTGCGCATCGCGGTGGAGGCACAGCCGGCATGGGCAAAACGCCCTGTCGCCGAGCGCGCCGCCATCCTCAACCGCGCCGCCGACCTCTATGAGGCCAATGCCGTCGAATTCTTCGCGCTCGCCGCCCGCGAGGCCGGCAAATCGCTGGCCGACGGCGTCGCCGAAGTGCGCGAGGCGGTCGATTTCCTGCGCTATTACGCAACCGAGGCGGCCAATGCCGAACCTGGAACCGAGGCGCGCGGGGCGATCGCATGTATCTCGCCATGGAATTTTCCGCTCGCCATCTTCACCGGGCAGATCGCGGCGGCACTCGTCACCGGCAATTCGGTGATCGCCAAGCCGGCCGAGCAGACGCCGCTGATCGCCTTTCGCGCCGTCGAATTGCTGCGCGAAGCCGGCGTGCCGGAAGACGTCATCCAGCTTCTGCCCGGCGATGGCCCCTCAGTCGGCGGCCCACTGACCGCCGATCCGCGCATTGCCGGCGTCTGCTTCACCGGCTCGACCGAGGTCGCCAAGCTGATCGAAAAGCAATTGGCCGAGACCGCCGCGCCCGACGCCATGCTGATCGCCGAGACTGGCGGGTTGAATGCGATGATCGTCGATTCTACCGCGCTTCCCGAGCAGGCGGTGCGCGACGTCCTTGCCTCGGCCTTCCAGAGCGCCGGCCAGCGCTGCTCGGCGCTGCGCGTGCTCTATGTGCAGAAGGACGTCGAGAAGAAGATGCTGGAGATGCTGAAGGGCGCGATGGAAGCGCTCAGCCTGGGCGATCCCTGGCGGATATCGACCGATGTCGGCCCGGTCATCGACGAGGAGGCACAAAAATCGATCCGTGACTATTGCACTGACATGGGCCTGCAAGGCCGGCTGATCGCCAAGCTCGAGGCGCCGAAGGATGGCCGCTTCGTCGCGCCGCATGTCTTTCGGGTCAAGGGTATCGAGGACATGGAGCGCGAGGTGTTCGGGCCGGTGCTTCACGTCGCCACGTTCGACGCCGACGACATCGACGAGGTGATCGCCGCGATCAACCGCAAGGGTTATGGCCTGACCTTCGGTCTGCATACCCGTATCGAAGGCCGCGCCCAGCATTTCGTCGACGGCATCCATGCCGGCAACATCTATGTCAACCGCAACCAGATCGGCGCCGTGGTCGGCTCGCAGCCGTTCGGTGGCGAAGGGCTTTCCGGCACCGGACCGAAGGCCGGCGGGCCGCACTATCTCAGGCGGTTCCGCAAGGGGCCGCAGGCGGGCACGCCTGTTCTTGACGGCCGCAAGGTGACGGCGACCGAACTCGCCGACAATCTGCCAGACCCGGCGCTGGGCGGCTGGTCGACACGGGCGGACCGCATTGCGGTGCTGAGGAAACATTTGCGCGGCAAGGGTGCTGCGGCCATCGGTGCCGCCGCCGGCATCGATTTCGGCCAGGTCGATTTGCCCGGCCCGACCGGCGAGGCCAACACGCTGTCGCTGTCGCCGCGCGGGCGTGTGCTCTGCCTCGGCCCGGATGCCGACACGCTGCTTGCCCAGACCATCCAGGCGCTGGCGGCCGGCAATGCGGTGCTGGCCGTCGCGCCGGGTGCGCCGGCGGCACTGTCGTCACTGACCGGCAAGGGGCTGCCGCTGGCGGCCATCGACGGCCGGCCCGACCCGGTCGAGGCTCGCGCGCTGCGTGTCGACGTCGTCGCCTTTTCCGGCACGCCCGAGGCCGCTCGCATCGTGCGCAAGGTGATCGCCGACCGCGCCGGCCCGATCGTGCCGCTGGTCAGCGAAGTGCTCAACCCGGCGGCCTACGCGCATGAGCGCGCCGTCTGTGTCGACACCACTGCTGCGGGCGGCAACGCCAGCCTGCTGGCCGCGGCGTAGGATTCCACTATACTTTTCGTTGCTCTCAGGCATCGTGGCAATCACCTCAGGTCGGCGCTGCCCCTCACCCTTACCCTCTCCCCGTGAGGGACGGGAGAGGGGGGCGCCAGCGTTGCGTCCAAGCCCCTTCTCCCCGTTCTTCACGGGGAGAAGGTCCCGGCAAGGGGTTGAGGGGCGGCGCCGAGATCGGCAATTGGCTTGACGCGATTGACGGCGCGGAAGCTTCCCGTTCTTCGGGCGCGCAGCCGAATTTCAGCAGCGCGCCGGGTCGGCTGCGGGTGAGGCCATGTCACGCGCCCTCGACGACCGAAAAGCCTTCGAACTGCGGATGGCCGAGATAGTGCACCTTGGTGGAGCCGGCGTTGCGGTGCGCGGCGCGAAAGTTCTCGGATTTGGTCCAGGCGACAAAATCCTCATGGCTCGCCCATACGGTGTGCGAGGCGAACAGCGTGTAGCCTTCGGCCTCGTTGACCGGACCGCGCAGCAAGTGAAATTCCTTGAAACCATTCATCTCCGAAAGGCTCGAATCACGGTTCTTCCAGACGTCCTCGAAGGCCTCCTCTGAGCCGTTCTGGACCTTGAAGCGGTTCATGGCGATGTACATTGGCTGTCCTTTCGGCATTGGTGAATTGTGACGGTAGATGGAAACGACGAGGCGAAGATCCTCAAAACGGACCGATCGCGCCTGTAAACACCAGGTTGTTGCCGACCTTTGTCGGGATGGGAGGGAAGGGAGCTGCCTTCCGCACGATGCCAAGTATGGCCTGATCGAAATCTTCCGAACCAGAGCTCTCTAGGATGCGCAGCTCATTGATGCCGCCCCGGCTGCCAATGACGAATGTGACAACGGCGTTGTTGTGTGCGGCTGCTTGCACCGACGGCGGGACGCCGCGATTGACACGGCTGAGCTTTCTTATGACGTCGCTGCGATAGCTGGATTCCGCTGCGATACCTGCTTCATTTAGTTTCTTGCCCTTACTCGCCGCCTGAGCAGAGCGGTCCTGGCCATCTGCCGTGCCACGCTTCTCATTAGCTTCGCTTGTTCCTGAAGGGGGCATTGCGGGGCTTGGCCTGGCGCTGGGGATCGGCGGCTGCCCGGCAAACGCAGCAGGCGCCTCGGTGCTTTCTGTCTGAACAGGGGGCTGTGCTGGCGTCTTTGGGACCACGCTCTGGTCATCGGGGGCCCTGGACACCAATATGTCTGGGATGGCCGCCGACTGTTTGACTGCTTCCGGCAGAGGCTCAAGGGGCTGCTTCGTTACTTCCTTGGTGGGCTGAGGAGGCTTTGTTGGCGGCACCGGCTTCTGGGCCTTTGCCGCCGCTTGTTTCGGCTGCGGGTTCGGCACCAATGTGACCTTGATTGCCGGCGTTTCCCGATCCAGCGCGCTGCCAACCACGTTGGCGCCCGATTGATCGCTGCCTTCCGACTGAGTGGCATCCTGGAAGTCAAATGTCCCGGCCGGCGAGAACAGGAAAACTGCCGCCACGGCGGCGTGGAGGAGGCAGGAAGTGACAATCGCCAGCGCCCACTTGGGGTTCCGGGCAAATGGCGGCGTCTGTGCCAGCGGCTCGGCCGGTGCTAACAGCTCGCTGCCGGCGATAGCGAGGGGACTGATTTCCTGCATGTCGCGGAACGGAAACTGCCGCGACCCGCTTGTCAAATCAAGATCATTTGCCCTCAGCGGCAAGAGGCCGGCCAAAGGCCACGCCACAATGTTCCGTCCGAGTGCGGGCTCCGGTCCCGCTGTCGTCTCAGACCCCGAAGGCAATGCCGGTCTTGGTCTCGGTCTTCAGTCCACGCATGCAAGCGTCCGGCTGGATGCCGGTGCCCGCGCATTCGGTCGCGCTGTTGATCAGCACGCGGCTGACCTTGGCGCAGTCGGCGCCGGCAAGATCGAAACGCGTCACCTTGGTTTTGCCCGCCGGCAGGTCCTTGAAGTCGAGCACGGTCAGCCGGTCGACGACGCCGGCCTCGTTGAACAGCGCGATCTCGAACGCTGCTTTCGAGAGGTCGGCGCCAAGCGTGTTGTTGACCACGAACGTCAAGCGGCAGCCCTTTTCGGAGGCCTGCGCACCATTGAGCTCAAGCGTGAGAGCAGGGGCCGGCGCGGACTGTTGCGCCCACGCCGGTCCCATCACGAGCGGCATTGCCAGCACCGAGGTCAGCAGGCGAAGCGATGCCGTCAAGCTTGTCATTGTCGTCAGCCTCCAAATCGCATTGTCGCCGCCAGCTTGAGCGTGACGCCTGGCTCGTAAACTACACTCGTCGCCGATGCATTCAACGGGTTGGTGTATTTGACGTCGAACAAATTGTCGGCGCGGAAGTCGACCTTGAAATTGTCGGTCGCCTGGTAGCTGGTGAAGGCATTGACCAGCGTGTAGTCCTTGGCCACCGGGTTGCCCTTCGGCTTGCCATTGTACTGCACCTCGCCGCCGACGGTCAGCTTGTCCTCCAGAAAGCGGAAGCCGAGTTGCCCGGTGACCTGGGAAGAGGGGACGGTAACAAGGTCCGCGCGCTCGCCGTCATAGGAGATGGTGTGGCCATCGATGATCGAGGCCGAAAGCCCGGCGAAACCCCAGCTGGCATCATAGACGCCTTCCATTTCGAAGCCGCGGATCTTGGCTTTTGCGAAGTTCTGGTACTGAAAGCAGATCGGGATGCCAGGGCCGAACGGGCAGCCGCTGGTCGGGTCGAATGCCGACAGGGTGACGCCATCGATGTAGTCTTCGACATCGTTGTTGAAGTAGGCCGCCTTGAAACGAAACGCGTCGCCGGCTTCGAGAATGTCGTCCTGCTTGTAGTTGACGCCGAATTCGACGGTCTTGCCGATTTCAGGCTTTAGATCGGGATTGGGGAGAAACGGAAAGCTGACGCCCGCCGGATGGTTGCCGCTGATGAGGGTTTCCGACAGCGACGGGGAGCGATATCCCTCCGCATAGGTGCCGTAGAATTGCAGTCCTGAAAGGCTGGCGGTTTCGAACGGCGAAACGCCGACGGTGATGCGCGGCGACAGCCGATCGCCGGAGGTTTCGCCGACATCGCTTTCCAGCTTGTAGCTGTCGTAACGCAGCCCGGCGATGACTTCGAGCCAGTCCCAGGTGAGCTTGTCCTGGATATAGGCGCCGGAAACGTTTCGCTTGCCCGACGGGGTGTAGAAACTGGCGCCGCCTGCGGCGCCACCCGTCTCGACGTCGTCGCCAACCCAGTCGCCACCATAGGTCAGCTCGTGTCCAATGGCGGCGGTCTCGAACCGCGAGGTGTTCCAGATGTCGATGCCCGAAGTGCCGACATCGAAAGTCGACATCGAACCCGGCGGCAGGACGATGGGAAGGCCGGTGACTGGATCAAACCGGTTTTGCGGAACGAGGCTTGTCATCTCCAGCTTGGTCTTATTGTAAGAAGCGTTGACGTGGAGATCGAGCCAGCTCTTGTCCTCATCGGTGATGTTGTAGCGCGCCGTGAAAGTATTCGCCGCCAGGTCGACGTCATTCACCGGCGTGCCGCCGCTGACCTCGTTCCAGCCGTCGCTCGTGCCATTCCAGCCCAGCTTTAGTTCGCTGTTTTCACTAGGGCGGATGGTCGTCTTGAGAAGGCCGCTTAAAACGTCGAAGCCGGTGCCGTTCACCGTATCGCCGCCGCCATCCTTGTAGTCGTCATAGTCGCGATAGACGATGTTGCCGAGGACATCCCAGTTTTCGTTGAAACGGTAGGCGCCGGCGGCGCTGGTCGTCCAGCCTTCGCCATTGCTCTCGTAGCGCCCGGTCGCGGACCCGGCCCATGTCTCGCCGTCGCGAAGATAGTCTTCCGCGTCCTTGGTTTCAAACAAGACGACGCCGCCGATGGCGCCCGAGCCGTAGGTGTTGGCGACCGGGCCGCGGATCACGTCGACGGATTTGATGAGCTCCGGGTCGATGTAGAAGGTCGATTGCGTGCCGTGGTCGGAGCGCTGGAAATTCTGCCGCGCACCGTCGACGATCACCGCGACGCGGCCGAAATCCTGCAGGCCACGGATGTTGATGCTGGAACTGACGCGCCTTGCATCCGCCTGGACCGCTACACCCGGCACACCCAACAGCATTTCGTTTGGCGTTGTCGCCATGCGGCGTTCCAATTGCTCCTGATCGACATGGCTGACCGAAGCCAGGGAATCGATCGCCGTCTCGCCGGTGCGGCTGATGACCAGGATCTGGTCGAGCAGCGTTGCACCTGCCGGGGCAGCCTCTTCAGGCGTCTGCGCTTGTTCGGCCTGCTGCTGGTCTGTTGTCGATTGGGCGGCCTGTTGAGCGTTTGCCGATGGCGTGAGCAGAGCGATCGCCGCAGCGCCCGCCAGCAATGCGGCCATGCCCTTTGCCATTGATCGATGCGCCGGATCTCTATGCGCCGGACCTGGGCTGCTATTCGCCAGACCCAGCCGTCCCCAATTCGCCAACCCCATGCCCCCAACTCCAAAATTCCAGGTTCGATGCTGGCTGGCGTGGCGCTTGCTGGCATTTTTCGTCGTGCCCGGCGTCTTAAATCTTGACTAAATTACTCCGGTATTGCACTGACTAATAAACATGATATTCCAAGTCAAGAAATGAATCGGCATTTCACGCAAGCGTCGAGCCAGCCGACCAAGCCCGGCCCAGGAAAGGGATCGAACCAGATGAACACGCACAATCCCAGTGACTTTCGCCCCAATGACTTTCGCGATCGCGTCCGCCGTTCCGACGACAATTCGGCTCGTTTCGATCGGGTCCCGTTGACCGTGAGGACCCTGTCCAGCAACACGCTGTTCCAGGGCGAACACGAGATCGGCATCGAGCATCACGGAGCGCTCTACCGGCTGAAGATCACCCGCCAGGGCAAGCTCATCCTCAACAAGTAGGTAGTAAAGATATGGACCAGCGCGTAAAGCCCGCGCCGCACGAGATCCGGCGGGCGCGGGCAGATAATCCGGAGACGCGCGAGCGCGACCTCGCCGCCGAGCTTGGCATTTCGGAGGCTGAGCTGGTTGCCGCGCATTGCGGCGACGGCGTCGTCCGCGTCGAACCGCGCGTCAACGACCTTCTGACCGGCCTCGAAGCCGTCGGCGAGGTCATGGCGCTGACGCGCAACGAAAGCGCTGTGCACGAGAAGATCGGCGTCTACGACAAGGTCGTCACCGGCAACCACAATGCCATGGTGCTTGGCGAGAACATCGACCTGCGCATCTTCCCGAAAGTCTGGGCGCACGGCTTTGCCGTCGAAAAGCGCGAAGGCGGCGATATCAGGCGCAGCCTGCAGTTCTTCGATGCGGCAGGCGAGGCGGTGCACAAGGTGCATCTGCGGCCCGCGTCCAACCTCTACGCCTATCAGAGGCTGGTGGCCGAGCTTGAATCGCCGAACCAGGAGTCGACGGTAGCGGTTTCGGAGGGCGGATTTGCCGACGAGGCCGAGGCTTCCGACGCTTCCGCTGATGTCGATGATCTGCGCGACCGCTGGCGCCGGCTCACCGACGTGCATCAGTTCTTCGGCATGCTGAAGACGCTGAAGCTCGACCGCCGCCAGGCGATGCGCATGGTCGGCCAGGATTACGCCTGGCTGCTCGACAGCGATGCCATCAGCGCCATGTTCCATCACGCCGCCGAGGGCGAGATGCCGATCATGTGCTTTGTCGGCAATCGCGGCTGCATCCAGATCCATTCGGGCCCGATCAAGTCGATCAAGTGGGGCCATGGATCAATGTGCTGGACGGGACTTTTCACCTGCATCTGCGGACCGACCACATCCATGAGGTCTGGGCCGTGCGCAAACCGACCAAGGACGGCCATGTCACCTCTCTCGAAGCCTATGGCGCCGACGGCAAGATGATCATCCAGTTCTTCGGCAAGCGCCACGAAGGTGAAAGCGAGCGCGAGGACTGGCGGTTTCTGGCAGAGAACCTGCCGCGCATTCCAAGCCCGACCGCAGCCTGAGGACAACGACAATGGCTCCTTTGCTTAGACGGGCGCGTGTTTTCAGAATGGCGCTTGGGGCCACGATCGGCCTTTCCCTGGCCTTTGCCGTGTTGCTGCCGGCCCGTGCCGCCGAAGGCACGGAGGTCTTTGCGGACCCGTCGATGATAGCGGCCATCGGCGGTTCGATCACCGAGATCGTCTTTGCGCTCGGCGAACAGGATCGGCTGGTCGCCCGCGATTCGACCAGCCGTTATCCCGAGGCGGCGCTCAAGCTGCCCGATGTCGGCTACATGCGCCAGCTGTCGCCGGAAGGTGTCTTGTCGGTCAATCCGTCGGGCATCCTGGCGCTGCACGGCAGCGGGCCGAAAGAAGCCGTCGAGGTGCTGAAGAAAACGAGCATCCCGTTCATCGAGGTGCCTGAGCGCTATGACCATGAAGGCATTCTCGAAAAGATCCATATCGTCGGCAAGGCGCTTGGCGCCGACGCCAAAGCCGATGCGCTGGCAGCCGAGATCGATGCCAAGCTGAAGGCCGCGGAAGAACAGACCGCTTCGATCAAGGACCGCAAGCGCCTCCTGTTCGTGCTGTCGATGCAGGGCGGCAAGATTCTCGCTTCCGGCAGCGACACTGCCGCCGACGGCATCATCAAGCTTTCGGGCGGTGTCAATGCGGTTGACGGTTTCTCCGGCTACAAGCAATTGTCCGACGAGGCTGTTATTACTGCCAGGCCCGACGTGATCCTGATGATGATGAACAATGCCGGTCCTGCCGCATCGGATGATGAATTGTTCGCGAACCCGTCCATCCTGTCGACACCGGCTGGTGCCGCGCGCAAGGTGGTCCGCATGGATGGCGGCTATCTGCTCGGCTTCGGTCCGCGCACGGCCGACGTCATCCACGACCTTGCCGCCTCGCTTTATGGCGGGCAGGCCGCGGACTGAGCGGCCCCCCAATGGTGGATCAATCGATCGCTGGTGCGGGCACTGTGGCGACAGCATCCGACGGCGACCGTTCGGGGCGCGCGCGCGTCGTCATCCTGCTTTTGTGCCTGGGGCTCGCCGTTGCCGTCCTGTTGTCGCTGACCTCAGGCGCATCCGATGCCTCGGCCGTTAGCGTCGTTGGCGACTGGCTGTTGGGTGCAGCCCCCGGCAATGAGGCGCTGCGCGCCCGCGACCGCCTGATCGTCTACGACATCCGCTTGCCGCGCGTCATCCTCGGTGTGCTGATCGGCGCAGCACTTGCCGTCTCCGGCGCGGTCATGCAGGGGCTGTTCCGCAACCCGCTGGCGGATCCCGGTCTCATCGGTGTTTCGGCTGGATCGAGCCTTGGCGCGGTGGCCGTTATCGTGCTTGGCGCCACGGTGCTGGCGCCGGTAACTTCGGTGCTGGGCACGCTCGCTCTGCCGCTGGCGGCGTTCTGCGGCGGGCTGGCGACGACATTGGTGCTCTATCAGGTCGCCACCCGGCAGGGCCAAACCTCGGTCGCCACTATGCTGCTTGCCGGCATTGCGCTGGCGGCCTTTGCCATGGCGCTGACCGGTATCCTGATCTTCATGGCCGACGACCGGCAGTTGCGCGACCTGACCTTCTGGCAACTCGGCTCGCTCGCCGGCGCGACCTGGCAGAAAATCGGCTCCGTCGGGCCTGTGATCGTGCTGGCGCTGGCAGCGATGCCGTTCCTGGCGCGCGGCCTCAACGCGCTGGCGCTAGGCGAAGCCACCGCCGGCCATCTCGGCATCCCGGTGCAACGGCTGAAATACACTGCAATTGTCTGCGTTTCGGCGGCGGTCGGGGCGTCTGTCGCCGTCAGCGGCGGCATCGGCTTTGTCGGCATCGTCGTGCCGCATTTGCTGCGCCTGGCTATCGGCCCGGACAATCGTTATTTGCTGCCGGCGTCGGCCCTGCTCGGCGCTTGCCTGCTGCTTCTGGCAGACGCCGTCGCCCGCACCATCGTGGCGCCGGCCGAGCTGCCGATCGGCATCGTCACCGCGATCGCCGGCGCTCCGTTCTTCCTCGGGATCCTGCTGCGAAAGCGTGGCGTCGTCGACCTATGAGAGACCATTTGGAAACTCTACTCTGGCGGCCATCTGATGGCGTTTTCTGCGCTTCCGGTACTCACGTACCCAAAAGTACGCTGCGTTCCGGTTCTCGAAACATCACCATATGACTCGCCAGAGCGAGTTTCGAAACGGTCTCTGAGAGGGTTTCCATGATCGAAGCGCGGGATGTCTCGGTGGCGATCGGCGGCAAGCGCATCGTCGCCAATGTCGATTTTGACGTGCGGCCCGGCGAAATCGCGGCCATCGTCGGCCCCAATGGTTCGGGCAAGACGACTTTCCTGAGGGCGTTGTCCGGCGATCTTGTTTATTCGGGAGAGGTCACCTTCAACGGCCGCGACCTGTCGGTGATGAAGCCGGTCGAGGCCGCGACGATGCGCGCCGTGCTGCCGCAGGCGACGACGCTTTCGTTTCCCTTCACGGTGCGCGAGATCGTCAGGCTCGGCCTGCTCGGCGGGCGCTCGGGCGCGCTGCCCGGCGAGGACGAGCGCCTGCCCGAACGGGCGCTGGCGCGGGTCGATCTCGACGGCTTTGCCGGCCGTTTCTACCAGGAGCTTTCGGGCGGCGAGCAGCAGCGCGTGCAGTTGGCCCGTGTGCTCTGCCAGGTCTGGGCGCCGGTCCTCGACGGCAAACCGCGCTATCTCTTCCTCGACGAGCCGGTTTCCAGCCTCGATATCAAGCACCAATTGATCATCATGAACATCGCCCGCGATTTCGCCAGAAGGGGCGGCGGCGTGGTTGCCATTCTGCACGACCTCAATTTGACGGCCATGTATGCCGACCGGATTTTCGTCATGCACCGCGGCAGGCTTGCCGCCACCGGCTCACCGCAGGACGTGCTGAGCGACGATCTGATCGAAAAAGTGTTCGATTGCCGGCTGAGGGTCGGCGTGCTGCCGGCCGGAGACATGCCGTTCGTGCTGCCGCAGTCCGCGGCTTAGGTCTGTTGATATTCACCCGGCCTGCAATGCCGTTTCCCGCGCGTTCCAACCGGCAAGGTCGGCGCTGCCCCTCATTGCCCTGCCGGGCATTTCTCCCCGTGAACGGGGAGAAAGTAGCTGGCCGCAACGCTGGCGTCCTTCTCGCAAGGTTGGAGATTGGCGAAACCGTCGATGACATTGTCCCTCTCCCCGTCTCTATACGGGGAGAGGATGCCGGCAGGCAGGTGAGGGGCAGCGCAAACGCGCCGTTCGACTATCGCTCCGCCTGACCTGCAATCAGGCGGCCGGCGCCCTTTGCACCAGCATGTCGATGCCGAGCAGGTGCCGCACATTCGGGCGCGCCGCCACCATGTCGGCGATCGTATAGCGCTCGAGCACGGCGAAGAAGGCGTTGAGTGCCTCGCGCAGCGCTGAATTCAGTGCGCAACTGTCGACCAGCGGACATTCGGCGGCGTCGTTCTCGAAGCATTCGGCCATGGCGAAGCTCTCTTCGGTCACGCGCACGACGTCGAACAGGGTGATCGATTCGGCCGCGCGGCCGAGCCTGACGCCGCCGTTCCTGCCGCGCACCGTCTCGACCAGACCATGCTCGACCAAAGGCTGCAGGATCTTGAAGAGAAAAAGTTCGGACACCGAGTAGGCAGCCGCAATCTCTGGGATGCGGCTCAGACGGTCGGTATTCGCGGCGCAATACATCAGGATGCGCATGGCGTAGTTGGTCTGGCGTGTCAGCCGCATTTTGTCCTCACGAAGCAGTAGCTCAAGCTTAATATGGCCTATACCTTGGAATAATTCCAGACAAGCACCGCAAAATAGGTGAATTAGTTTGTCAAGTTTGTGCGCGGGTCGTGCAAACCATGACGCCGATCTGGCGAGCATTCGGGTGGGCGGATTACTAAATTAAGTCTGCGAGATCGACCAGGAGCAGTTCATCCATGTCACAATCAGCACCGGCTTTGGCATCCGCCCGGTTCGATGCCGACGCGGACGCCAAGCTTTCGGCGCTTCGGCGCACCAAGTTCGTCGCCACCGCAGCGCTCGCGCTCTGCGTCCTCATCTTTGCGGTGGCCAAGTCGTTCGAGGGCCACTATCCGTGGCTGGGTTTCGTCGCCGCTTTCGCCGAGGCGGCGACGATCGGTGGGCTGGCCGACTGGTATGCGGTGGTGGCGCTGTTCAGACGGCCGCTCGGCCTGCCGATCCCGCACACCGCGATCATCCCGGAGAACCAGAACCGCATCGCCGACAATCTCGGCCGTTTCATCGAGGTCAATTTCCTGGCGCCGGAGCCGGTGCGCGAAAAGCTTGCCGAGGTCGACTTTTCCGCGCTTGTCGCGGACTGGCTGGCCGACCCCAACCGCGCCACCGATCTGTCGCATTTCGTCGGCCGGCTGGTGCCGCAGACACTGGCGGCGGTCGAGCAATCCGGCCTGCGCGGCTTCGTCACCAGCCGCATGCTGGAGCAGATCGAAAAGGTGCCGCTGGCACCGCTTGCCGCCGAGTTGCTGTCGGCCCTGACCGATGATCGCCGCCACCAAAGACTGTTCGACGAATTCACCAAGGTCGTCGGCCGCTTCCTGACCGACGAGCAGGCGCTGGCGACGATGCGCGAGAAGATCCGCGAGGAACTGCCGTCGCTGTTCAACCTGTTTCGCGCCGACGCCTATCTGCTGAAGAAGATCGTCGCCTCCGCCGGTTCGCTGCTCGACGAGGTGAGGGCCGATCCCGATCACCCGATGCGCGCCGAATTCGACCGTTTTGTCCTGACCTTCGTCGAGCGGCTGAGGACATCCAAGCAATATGCCAAGCGCGCCGAGAAACTGAAGCGCGATTTCCTCGCCCGGCCGGAGTTGAAGGCGCTGGCCGGCGACATGTGGGAAAGCCTCAGTGTGTTCATCGAGCAGGACGCCAAGGCGCCGAATTCGATGATCCGCGCCCATCTCGCCAACATGTTTGTCGAGGTCGGCCGCCATCTCGCCGGCGATGCGCAGATCAGGGCCGACATGAACCAGGGGTTCGTCGTAGCGCTGTCGTCTTTCGTCGAAAGCCAGAAGAGCGGCGTCTCGAAATTCATCGCCGATCAGGTCAAGCGCTGGGACCTTGCCCAGCTCACCAGGCTGATCGAGATGAACATCGGCAGGGACCTGCAATATATCCGCTTCAACGGCATGGTCATCGGCGGCCTTGCCGGCGTCGTGCTCCATACCGTGGAACGGCTTTTCCTCGTCGACTGAGCCGCGATGTGTTGCGCCTCCGAATGGACCGCGAAGCTTCAGTGCCCTATTGTTCTCTTCAGGTGCCGCATTCGCAGCAACAGGGGAGAACCACCATGGCAAAGCAACCCGATTCCGACTCTTTCATGGACATGTTCGGCAGGTTCGGCCGCGACCTGAAGCTGCCGAACGTCGATGTCGAGGCGATCCTCAACCATCATCGCAAGAACCTCGAGGCCCTGGAAAAGTCGGCCAGGGCGGGTGCCGCCGGGGCGTCGTCGCTGCTCTCCAAACAGCGCGAGATGCTGCAGGACACGCTGCACGAGATCGCCGACATGGCGCAGAGCTACAGGGCGCCGGGCGATCCTCGGGAGCTGATGGCCAAGCAAGCCGCGTTCGCCAGGAAATCCTTCGAAACCGCATTGAAGAATGCCGGCGAGGTGGCCGAACTGACCAGGAAATCCGGCACCGAATCGGTCGAGATCCTGCGCGAGCGCATCAAAGAGGCGATGGAGGAAATCCGCAGCGGTTACGATAAGAAGTAGGTTGTTCCCAAGCCAAAGCAGGCGGACTTTCTCCCATCATTTCAGGCTCGTGAACGCTGTATTGTTGTCCCTGGCCCCGGCGAGGCCCACAAAGTTCCTCTTGCCCGATAACCCTGTTTCCGGCGCTGGACACAGGCATTGACGCGATCCGGCCGAGGATATCGCAGCGGAACGTGCGGAGCGAATTGACAGAGACGGCCGGTTCGTGGTCCGGAGGCAGGGCAAGCGATCGGGAAAGCAGGAATGACGCAAACACGGCTGAGGACGCCGCCGACCTACGAACAGCTCAGTACGATGACAGGGCAGGAGCTTGGCGTGTCGGACTGGACGACGGTCGATCAGAGCCGCATCGACCAGTTCGCCGAATGCACGGGCGACCGCCAATGGATCCATGTCGATCCAGACAGAGCGAAGCGGCAAAGCCCGTTCCGCACCACCGTCGCGCATGGCTATCTAACGCTGTCGATCATCGGCGCGCTGGCGCTCGACATGGGCATCGTGCCTGAAAACACGCAAGCCGTCTTCAACTATGGCTTCGACAGGGTGCGGTTCCTGGCGCCGGTCAGGGCCGGCGCGCGCATCAGGCTGCGCATCACGCTTTTGTCCATGGAGGACAAAGGCCCCGGCCAGTATCTGATGAAGGCCGCCAATATCGTCGAGATCGAAGGTGAGAAGAAGCCGGCGCTGACCGCCGAAACGCTGGTTATGCTCTATGAGCGGCGGCGCAGGCGCGCAGGGGCGTGAGGGGCGAAGCGAAGGCCTGCATTTTCGTGACAGCGAAATCAACGCGACATCGCCTCTTCGAGCGTCCTGAAAATTCTCTCGTCTGCCGACTGCGCGACGTTGAAGCGCAGGAAACGGCTAGCTGTTTGGGACAGGCTGAACGCATTGCCGGGCGCCAACACGACATTGGCCGGCAAGGCGCGGCGGGCCATTTCAGCTGCATCCACGCCTTCCGGCAGGCTGCACCATAAGAACATGCCGGCCGGCTGGTCGACCCACGGCATGATGCCGATCGCCTTCAGGCGGGTGCTTGTCTCAGCCATGGCGCGTGAAAGCCGCGTGCGCAGCAAATCGACGTGCTTGCGATAGCTGCCGTCCTTCAGCAGCGTCAGCACCAGTTCGGAGGCAAGCCGTCCGCTGCCGAAGGACGTGGCGATTTTGAGGTCGGTCAGCGGTTCCATCCAGTCGCGCGGAGCGGCGATGAAGCCGCAGCGCACCGACGCCGAAAGGGTCTTGGAGAAGCTGCCGATATGGATGACGCGGCCAAGACCGTCGAACGCCGCCAGCCTGGGGGCGGGCGTGTGTTCGAAATCGGCAAAGATATCATCTTCGATGATCGTCAGATCCGATTGGTCGGCGAGCTTGAGCAATCGGTGGGCGACGACCGGCGACAGAATTGCACCCGTTGGATTGTGAAGCGCGGAATTGGTGATGTAGAGGCGCGGCCGGTGCTCGATCAACGCCTGCGCGAACAGCTCGATATCCGGTCCCGACGGCGTATAGGGAACGCCGACCACCTTGGCCCGGTGAGCGCGCAACAGGGCATGGAAGTTGAAATAGCAGGGGTCGTCCACCAGCACTGTGTCGCCCGGCTCGAGCAGGAACCGGCAGAGGAGATCGATGGCCTGGGTGCCCGATTCCGTCAGCATGATCTGGTCGGGAGAGGCCTCGATGCCGTGCTCTGCCATGCGCCGTGCGAGCAGATGGCGCAGCGGCGGCAGCCCGAGAGGGGTGCCGTAATCCGTCAGCGTGGCATCATCGCCGCGTGCCATTGTCCGCAGGGCCCGGCGCAATCCGGCCTCCGGCATCCACGAGGCAGGCAGCCAGCCGCAGCCGGGCTTGAGCACGCCGTCGCCGGCTTCCAGCGATTGGCGCGAAACCCAGAGCGGATCGACAGCTCGATCAAGCCTGGGGCCGATCTCGGCCAGTGACAAGGGAACCAGCGGTCCGGCGGCATAAAAACCCGAACCTGGACGCGAGCGGATGGTGCCTTCTGCGGCAAGACGTTCATAGGCCTCGACCACGGTGGATTTCGAAACCTGCATGGTTTTCGCGAAAGCCCGGATCGAAGGCAGTCGGGTTCCCGGTGTCAGGCTGCGCGCGGCGATCCTGTGCCTGATCGTAGCCATGACGCTTTCGACAAGCGTCCTGCTGCCTTCGCTTGCCCTCGCCTGCTCGTCCATCCGTACTGCTCAACCTACCATGACAGTTTTATTGAATTGTACCTCATTGTCTCTGGCGGCGCCATACGTCCCTCCCGATAGAGGGCGAGAACATCAGGAACGTGCGATGGACAAGACGGCGGGCGGCTGGATCAACGGATTCGTAGGCGTGCTGATTTTCAGCGGATCGCTTCCGGCAACGCGCGTCGCGGTGATGGATTTCGATCCGGCATTCCTAACCGTCGCCCGCGCTGCCACGGCAGGCATCCTCGGCCTCGCGCTCCTGCTCATTTTTTGCCAGAAGCGTCCGGAGCGGCAGGATCTGTTGTCGCTGGCCATCGTGGCGCTCGGCGTCGTGGTCGGCTTTCCCTTGCTGACCGCGCTGGCGCTCAAGCACATCACCTCGGCCCATTCCATCATCTTCGTCGGCCTGCTGCCGCTGGCGACCGCGATCTTCGGCGTCATCCGCGGCGGCGATCGCCCCAAACCGGCTTTCTGGCTGTTTTCATGCCTTGGCAGCGCCCTTGTTGCAGGCTTTGCGGTGACGCAAGGCGTTTCGGCCGCGCCGGTTGGCGACATGCTGATGCTGGCCGCAATCATCCTGTGTGGACTGGGCTATGCGGAAGGAGCCACGCTGTCCCGCAAACTCGGCGGCTGGCAGGTGATCTCATGGGCGCTGGTGCTGTCGCTGCCGGTCATGCTGGCTCTGACGCTCATCACCATGCCACCGTCGCTCGAAAACGTCGGCAAGGCCGCCTGGATCGGCCTGGCCTATGTCTCGCTGTTCAGCATGCTGATCGGTTTTGTGTTCTGGTATCGCGGACTGGCGCAAGGCGGCATCGCTGCGGTCGGGCAACTGCAGCTTCTCCAGCCTTTCTTCGGCCTGGGGCTGGCGGCAGTGCTGCTGCACGAGCAGGTCAGTCCTGCCATGATAGCGGTCACTGCCGCCGTCGTGCTTTGCGTGGTCGGGGCGAAGAAATATGCGAGCTAGAGCGCCGACGGTCGGCTAGAACTTGGTCACGACGCCGATGCCGATGCCTTCGAAGCCGCCCATCGCCATCAAGGCCGCGGGCGCCTCGTCGAGGCTGATCCGCTTGCCGACCAGCAGTTCGGGCTTCAGCTTGCCGGTACGGATCATCTCCATCATCGCCTGGTAGCGGTAGGCCTGCATGCCATGGCTGCCGCGGATTTCGAGCTCGAAGGCGATCACCTTGTCCATCGGAATCTGCGGCCTGGCCTGATCGCCTAGCATCAGGCCGACCTGCACATGGCGGCCGCGCCGGCGCAGATTCGCGATCGAGTTGAACGAGGTACTGGGATGGCCGAGCGCGTCCATCGACATATGCGCGCCGCCATTGGTGATCTGCTTGACCGCCTTGACCACATTCGGCGTCTTGGCGGCGTTGATCGTCGCCACCGCGCCGATCTTGGTGGCGAAGTCCAGCTTGTCGTCGGTCAGGTCGATCGCAACCACGTTGGCGCCCATGGCGCTGGCGATCATGATCGCCGACAGGCCGACGCCGCCGCAGCCATGCACGGCCACCCACTCGCCGGGCGTGACCCGGCCCTGGTCGACAATGGCGCGGAACGAGGTGACGAAGCGGCAGCCGAGACTGGCGGCGGTGGCGAATTCCATCTCGTCCGGCAAGCGGACCAGATTGGTGTCGGCATGGTCGATGGCGACATATTCGGCGAACGATCCCCAGGCGGTGAAGCCGGGCTGGGACTGGTGTTCGCAGACCTGATGGTTGCCGGAACTGCATTCGAAGCAACGGCCGCAGCCGACGGCGAACGGCACCGTGACGCGCTCGCCGGTTTTCCAGCGGGTCACCTGCGTGCCGGCGGCCACCACGACGCCGGCAAGCTCGTGGCCAGGCACATGCGGCAGGCGGATGCCGTCGTCGTGGCCCATCCAGCCATGCCAGTCGCTGCGGCAGAGCCCGGTCGCCTCGACCTTGATGACAACGCCGCCCAGTGCCGGCTCCGGATCGGGAACGGTCTGGATCGTCGGCGTTTCACCGAACTTTTCGAAGACGACGGCTTTCATCGGCAATTCCTCATGCTTCAATCCAACTCGCTCTATTCGGCATCGATCTGGTTCTCGGGGGCGGCCTTTTGAAAGGCCGGCAGCGCCATGCAGGCGGCGTGGATGCGTGTGATCGTCGGGTAGGGCGTCAGGTCGACGCCGAACCGGGCGTTGCTGGCGACCTGTGCGACAAGGCAGATGTCGGCCAGCCCCGGCGTGTCGCCGTGGCAGAATGTCCGGGTTTCGGACGAGGAAGCCAGAATCTTTTCAAGTGGCTGGAAGCCTTCGTTCACCCAGTGCCGGAACCAGTTGACGACGTCCTCGTCGCCGGCGCCGAACAGAGTGCGCAGCGAGGTCAGCACGCGCAGATTGTTCACCGGATGGATGTCGCAGGCGATCATCTGCGCCAGCATCCTGACGCGGGCCCGGCCAAGTGCGTCCTGCGGCAAAAGCGGCGGTTCGGGCCTGGTCTCGTCGAGAAATTCGATGATCGCCAGCGATTGCGTCAGCAGCGTGCCGTCGCCTAGGATCAGCGCCGGCACCAGTCCTTGCGGATTGACCGAGAGATAGGCGGGCTCGAGATGCTCGCCGTGCCGAAGATGATGCGGCACATATTGGTAGGTCAGGCGCTTCATCTCCAGCGCGATCCGCACCCGGTAGGACGTGGAGGAGCGGTAGTAGTTATGAAGGATGATGTCGCTCATTCCTGTACATTCGGCCGATTTGGACGGCCGGGCAAGGCATGGTGGTCCGGAAATTGCCGTCTCCACCCTTTGGCAAGGCATGGATGTACTATTTGCCAATAATCTGGCCATGGTTGCTGGGCTATTCTATCCTGCCTTGAACTGAAACGAACGCCAATGACCGCAGTCAACGATAGCGCTAGGTTTCTGATCATCGACGACCACCCGCTGTTTCGCGAGGCGCTGCACAGCGCTGTGCAGATGGCCTATCCGGACGTCGACACTGTCGAGGCGCGTTCGATCACCGAGGCATTTGAGCTTCTGGCGGATGCCAAGCCGTTCGATCTCGCGCTGCTCGACCTCAGCATGCCCGATGTGCATGGCTTCGACGGGCTGCTGCAGCTTCGGACGCGCTATCCGCGCCTGCCGGTGGTCATCGTTTCGGGGCATGAGGAGCCAAAGATCATTTCCGAGGCGCTGTCCTATGGCGCGGCCGGCTTCATCCCGAAATCGGCGCGCAAGAGCGACCTGGCCGCCGCCATCCGCTCGGTGATGGAAGGCGCGATCTACGTGCCTGAAACCTATGAAGGCCAGCCGCCGGACGCCGAGAGCACCGACCGCGCCGAGATGGTGCAGCGGCTTGCCAAACTGACGCCGCAGCAATTGCGGGTGCTGCAGATGCTGCGCCAGGGCTTGCTCAACAAGCAGATCGCCTACGAGCTGCAGGTCGGCGAAACCACTGTCAAGGCGCATGTCTCCGAGATCCTGCGCAAGCTCAACGTCTACAGCCGGACGCAAGCCGTCATCGAGGTTTCGAAGCTCGACAGTGCCGAGCTGTTTCGCGGCCAGCCGGGGTTTTAGTCGCCGCCTGCGGGCAGGCGTTCCGCTACAGGACGTCCACGATGAAAGCCATGGCGATCGGTCATATCGTTCTTGCGGTCGATGACGTCGAGCGCGCCTGCCGTGCTGGCCGCCGCAAACGTTGGGGATTGGCCTAGAGCATCGGACGTTCAAGTGAGTCCATACCCTGCGGCTGTGAAGTAGTTTCTGCATTCAACTGGCGAGAACAGATTGCAGATATCGCCGATTGCCTGCCACAGAGCGTCGATGGTTCTGATGGCCTTTGCGCGCAGATGCGCCTTGAGCTTGGCGAAGGCCATTTCGATCGGGTTGAGATCCGGGCTGTAGGGCGGTAGGAAGAGCAGCCATGCGCCCTTGGTCCGTATCGCGGCCTCGGCGGTCTGACTCTTGTGGGCAGCGAGATTGTCGAGAATGACGATATCACCCTTTTCCAGCGTCGGAGCGAGTTGCGTTT